>NZ_JACJDU010000100.1:0-2458 GCF_014163715.1 Shewanella sp. SR44-4
CTAAACTTGTTTAATATAGCTTCTTTAAATTGACCGGAATGCCTTTGATAATTCACTTGCTGTAACTTACCGCTCCCTGTTTATTTGTAAATTAATTGAGGCGACAACTATCCTGACACAGGGGGTTTTTTCATAACTATTTCCTTTAGTTAACATAATAGAGAATCCTTACCACTTTATTTTCTTTTTTTAATTTCTAGTAAATCACTTTCAATGACTGAACTTTTTCATTTTACGACAAATCATTCATTTCACAATTTAGCGATATAATTCCATTTCCATCAAGTATTCCCCGTATGCTCTCATTGTCAAAAACTGCTTACCTGCCAAATAATAATCTCTTTCAATTTCATTAATCGCATCTTTTATCTCTTCTGGTGAAGACGCTTTTTCATAGCGGTAGCTCCAGTATTTCTTAAGCTCGCTTAAGTCAAAGAATTCCTTACCACTTAAAGGGGCCTCTGCTTTGTTTCGTTGGAACTGATCTTCTTCTTCACGAAACGCTCTTTCAAGAGTTTCTTTACCTCGTTTATTTTTATCTAATTGTTCTTGAGAAAATTTAATCTCAGCTGATTCAGTTATTGTCTGAATTCGGGCATTACAATATAAATGCATTTTTATCTCAAGTCCTTCAACTTTTTCGGCATCTATGTATTCCTATAGGGCTTATGCTTAATTAAGCTGAAAACGCCTTGTGGTGTAATAACAATCACTTGAGATCAGCAAAACGATTGAAATTGATAAAAAACTGTCGCACTCAATCCGCAGAACTAGACTCAATAATTACTGTCTTAATATAAACACTAAAACGTTGAGGCTGAACCTCTTTAGCACCTATGATGATATGAATCATCATATGGCATACTTTACATTTAGTACTGATAGCATAAGCAGGTACACCCACTTTAACTTCAACACCATATTGAGTTTCTTTTAACAGATTCGAAGCCTTAGTAAAATCAAGTAACTTTCCTTTAATGCTTTGAATTTCATTAAAAGAAAAAAAAACATCACCCTTACACTTTGGACATTTCACATGGAACTTCGTTTCTAATAGTTCATTTTCACTCCCCAAAAAAATAGAGCGCAGCCTGCTACCAGAATATGTATATATCATTTATAAATCATCCTTATTGTTAGATGGCCGTTTTTCCTTAATTTTTCCCTTATCTTTCAAATTTTCAATTGAACTTGGTAACTCATATTGTGTACCCCCTCCAGGCTGACCTGTTCTGGTCAACTCCAACCGGACACTTTTCTAAAAGAAATTTCAAAATCTATCGGTGACTGATCAGCATTTGCCGAGTGCAGTCGCTCTAGATTGTAATATTTCATATATTTAGCTACATCATCACACATATGGTGACGAGTTGGCTGTGGTACTTTTAATAGCCAATCATGCTTTAAACTACCAAAGAAACGCTCCACAACTGCATTGTCCCAACACGCACCGACATCACCCATACTCGCTCGACAGTTCAATTGTTTTAATAAACGTCGATACCCTTTACTCGTATACTGCGAACCTCTATCGCTATGAAATACTAAGCCTTTAGGTGGTTTTCGCAAGTTGTAAGCCTTCAAAAATGCTTTCTCCACTAAGCTTCTCGTCATACGCTTAGAGATATGCCAGCCGACGATTCTACGAGAATACAAATCCATTACAATGGCAAGATATAGCCAACCTTCACCTGTTTTAAGATAGCTCACATCACCTGCCCATACTTGGTTTGGCCCAACAGGATTAAAATTCATATTAAGCAAATTATCAGCCACGCTATCACTGTGTTTACGCTTTGTGGTGACTTTATAAGCCAGACGTTGCGTTACCACCAGTTTCAATCGCGCCATTAACTTAATAGTGCGATAACGTGTAATGCTAAACCCTTCTTTGCGTAATGCTTTAGCTAACTCTCTGCTACCTAGGCTGTTTCTACTGGCCTTGAATAATGCTTTAGCTCGACGAAATAATTCTAGAGTGTCAGCAGTGATAAGCTCACCCGGCCTTTTAAGCCAAACGTAATACGCTGACGAACTGACTTGCATCACTTTACACGCCATCGAAATAGGATATTTCGACTCAAGATTATTGATAAATGAATACCTTACTTCATTTCTTTCGCAAAGAAGGCGCTGGCCTTTTTTAGTATTTCGCGCTCCATCAATAAGCGTTTATTCTCTTTACGCAATAACATGAGCTCAGTGCGTTCATCTACAGATAATGCATCGCCTTGAGTTAGCTTTTTGTGTTTAGCCACCCAGTTATAAAGAATTTTATCTGTAATACCTAAAGACGCTGCTGCTTGGACTATCGTGTAATTTTGATCAAGAACCAAAGCGACAGCTTCTTGTTTAAAATCATCTGGATATTGTTTATTTATTCGTTTAGTCATATTCACCTCAATAATGGCATTATTATATTCCTTTATTGAAGTGTCCGGCTAATTCAACCACAACA
>NZ_JACJDU010000101.1:0-2334 GCF_014163715.1 Shewanella sp. SR44-4
CTTGTTGAACGAAGCCGCTCTGCGGCAGAAAAGATAAAAGCCCATCTTTCTCACCATCATAAATACTTACTAGACCCTGCCTACCTTGGCATTACCTAGGAGTATCACCATGGAAACTCATGAACAACAACGCTTTGATTTTCTTTATGAACAACATCTTACCAATTTAACTCTGCAAGGCAAGCGGCCTGCTACCATCGATGCGTACAGTCGCGCAGTTAGGCGCATTAGTGCTTATTTTGACTGTTGCCCTGATAACCTTTCAACCGATGATTTGAAGCGTTATTTTGCTGATTTAATTGCCTCTCACTCCTGGAGTACCGTAAAACTCGACCGCAATGGATTACAGTTTTTCTACCGGTATGTCCTTAATCAATCTTGGGAGTGGCTCAACATTGTTAAGCCGCCGCAGGTCAAACGCCTACCTGATATTCTAACCCCTGCCGAAGTCTCAATCGTCATTAGCCTCACCCATAAGCTGCGATATCAAGTGTGCTTTTTAACCTTATACAGTATGGGGTTGCGCCTCGGTGAAGCAATTTCATTACAGGTTGGCGATATCGATTCAGCGTTGATGCAGGTGCATGTTCGTGACGCCAAAGGCGGCAAGGATAGGCTAGTACCTTTACCACAACGCACATTGTTATCGCTTCGGTATTACTGGCAAACCCATCGCCATCCTCGGCATGTATTTCCCGGTAAAGACGGCAAGCCAGACTCGCTGATGGACCGCGGTGGTATTCAAAAGGCCATGAAAAAAGTGATTTCTGAGTGCAACATTCACAAATCTATCAGTCCACATAATTTACGTCACAGCTATGCGACTCATTTGCTAGAGCAAGGATTAGATTTACGCTCAGTACAACACTTGCTCGGTCACAACAGCCTAAACACCACAGCAAGGTATACACGTCTCACTCATATTACCCGTAAAAACACGGCCTTGTCGGTTAACCAGCTCACTAATAATTTGGTGTTGAAGTGGGAGTGCGAGATATGAAGTTTATCGATATTTTACGTGACCATCTTGATGCGTTTAATCAAGCTTATGATGGCAAAATAACAACATCAATGCGCCATGCCATTAATGCCATGCTGAGCTGTCGCGTTCACACCCAAAGAGCTAGCCACTGGGTTTGTCAGGGGTGCACTCATACAGCAGATTTCCCGCTATCATGTGGTCATCGCAGTTGTCCCCAATGCCAGTACAACACCACAGCAGATTGGTTAGCTAAGCAACAGGCTAAATTGTTATCTGTCGATTACTTTATGGTGACATTTACTTTGCCATATGAGCTGCGTGTGGTGGCTAAATATCAACCGGAAGCACTCTATCCAGCCATGTTTTCAGTGGCTGCCAGTGTGCTCAAAGACTTTGCACTTAACTCACCAAAACTTGCCGGTGATATTGGTTTCACTGGCGTGCTGCATACTCACAGCCGGCGGCGAGATTTACATCCGCATATTCACTTTATTATTCCAGCGGGCAGTTTCAACAAAACCCAACAACACTGGAAAAAGAATAAGGGCAAATACCTGTTCAACGCTTTCAATTTAGCTAAAGTGTGGCGCGCACGTTTACTGGAACAGTTGGCAAAACTGAATCTCAAACTGCCAACCTCATTGCCGAAAAAGTGGGTGGTTGATTGCCAGCATATGGGTAAAGGGTTGCCTGCACTGCAATATCTATCACGCTATCTTTATCGCGGCGTACTGCCAGACAAAAGCATCAAAAGTGATGTCGATGGGCTTGTTAGTTTTGAGTATAAAGACAGTCAAACTCAGTCTACAAAAGTACGAACCTTACCCGCTACTGAATTTCTCTGGTTAATACTGCAACACGTATTACCGAAAGGGTTACGACGAGTGAGAGACTATGGATTACTCAGAGGCAATGCCAAAAAACTCAGGCTACAAATACAACTGATGCTGGCGGTTGCTGGGGCTGTATTTCCAATCATTCCCGAGATAAAGCGCAGATTAGCAACACGCCGTTGCCCCTGTTGTCAGCAACCAATGCACTTTATGGGCATAGTGAAACGACTGACAAACTTAATACCCTGAACCTAATGTTGAAAATGATAATAAGGATAATGGCTTAACTGAATACCGTGGAGGGTTAATTTAAGATACTGAAATATAGCGAGTTAACTAATTAGCAAAGAGGCTAAGGAAACTTGCTGCCTACTGAAAAGTAGCTAGCTAACAATCACATCAAACAGCGCGTTTTCTCGAACTGTTAATTACATAATAAAGAGTCACATCTCACGTGTTCGGGCTTGTTCAACACTTGGGATAAGGACGCGGCTTCGCGCGGCCTATCCTTATTAGTTA
>NZ_JACJDU010000102.1:0-2121 GCF_014163715.1 Shewanella sp. SR44-4
TGACCTGGTCAACTGAATTCGGTCACCCTAGTTAAGTTCGTTAAGCGACTTCTTTTATCTGCTTATCCATACGCTCAAATTCATTGGGACTTTGGTAGTCAAGGTATGAATGCATTCGTTGGCTGTTGTACCACATGGTGATGTAATTCATGACATCTTGCTGGGCAGCATAACGCGTTCGATAGTTTCGCCAGTGAACCCGTTCCTGTTTCAAGCTGCCAAAAAAGCTTTCTGCTACTGCATTATCCCAACAACATCCTTTTTTACTCATACTGCCTACAAATCCATGTGTTCTCAGTATTCGTCTATATTGATGACTCGCATATTGAACACCTTGATCTGAATGTATTATCAAGCCCGCTTTAGGTTTTCTTTGCCAGATGGCCATTGTTAGCGCATCACAAACAAGTTGCGCTTTCATTCTGCTACCCATGCTCCAGCCGACCACTTTACGGGAATAGAGATCGATTACGACGGCTAAATACAGCCATCCCTCTGAAGTCCATATATACGTAATATCTTGCACCCACGCTTGATTGGCGCTCTGAAAATCAAAATTCTGTTTGAGTTCATTATCGTATATTGGCTTATTGTGTTCACTATTCGTCGTTGCTTTATACTTTTTCTTGTAGCGCACCCAAACGTTTGCCTCTTTCATCAATTGTGCTGTTTTCCTGCGCCCGACAGGATAATCAAGCGTATTTAATGCTTTTTGAATTCGCCTTTCGCCATAGGTATTATCGCTAAACTCAGCAATATTCTTTACCCACTGGAGCAACTCTTGATGCTCTGTATCAACAGACTTTTGTGGTTTTCGCTTTTGATAACTGTAGTAGTTATTGTTTTTTACACCCAACACGCGACACATTACTATCACAGGCCAGATCTTCTTATTTTGGGCAATAAACGTGTATTTTACTTCGTTTCTTTGGCAAAGAAGACCGTCGCTTTTTTTAATATTTCACGCTCCATTTCTAGGCGTTTGACTTGTGCTTTTAGTTGACGAATTTCCTGCTGCTCAGGTGTTAGCTTGCCGTTTCCTCTGAATGCATGACCATCATCATTTTCGGATTCTTTTATCCAGCGACCGAGGAGCTGAGCACTCACTTCTAGATTTCTTGAAGCTTCAGCAATGCTATAATTTTGCTCTCTTACCAGCGCAATGGCATCAAGCTTAAACTCTTTTGAATAGGTTTTACGTTTAGTCATTTCAATCTCCAGTTAAATCAATTATGTCTTAACTGGGTTAGTCGTATCAATTAAACCACGTCATTGTATGCTCTATTTGTGAAATATTTTTTAGCTGGTCATTGATGGTTTCAATGATAAATCGACGTGAAAGCATCGCTCTATCCCATAGGGATAATGCTTTAGCTTTCATGTTTTTACGGACATTATTGACGATCGTAACACCTTGTTCGAGTAAGTCGCTCGCCAGTGCTTTGCTAATGTAGCCTTTGTCGGCATAAAGTTTATCCATTGAGTTAACCACCATCCCCGAAACAGGCTGAGTGTCATGCACATTCGCGGGCGTTATTTTGGCGGCTACAATGCCGCCTTTGTGATTAACAATTAGGTGAAGTTTAAACCCGTAGAACCATCCCATCGTGCCTTTTCCTCGGCTAGCGAGGCCCGATAAACTTTTATGCCTTGGAATTCGTAAGTTGTGACAGACCTTGATACTCGTTGAATCAACAAACTCAATCCCTGTTGGCTGACTTCTTATGGTACAAAAATAGCTGCACAATGGCACGACAGTTGTGGGCATTAGTTCCAAAAAGCGACTGTAACTGAGCAAATGTGGAAAATCAGATTTAAAGAATCGAGCAAGATAACCAGTATAAAAGTTCTTGAAGTCACGGTGGTGGGATGTATGGAAGAGTATGATAATGGTCATTATTTCGCTCATGTCCATTCGATTTGAGCGCTGACGTTTTCGTGTGCCGTCAGTCAGGCATTGTGTTTTCCATTGCGGAATGAATACAGCACAAAAATCATCGACATCACAAAATATATCCACTAAATTATTCATACGCCCTCTGCATGATTAAATCCTTCTTGGTCGAAAGATCTGATCGTAAAGAGGGCGTTTAGTTCAATTCTTATCCCGAGTTCAGGTTA
>NZ_JACJDU010000103.1:0-1996 GCF_014163715.1 Shewanella sp. SR44-4
GCAGAGTGGTCGAATGCACCGGTCTTGAAAACCGGCAACGGTTTATCCCGTTCTAGGGTTCAAATCCCTATCCCTCCGCCACATTAAAATAAAAAGGCCCGCTATTTATAGCGGGCCTTTTTATTTGGCGAAAGATAGGACTTTGAACCCACGGGTTCCTCTTTATTACAAGCAAGCTATCCCTCCGCAAGATTCAACAAAGTCTTCGAAATTAAAACATGGTCATCCACTTCAACTGATTCGAGAAGATAAGCGTGGATCCATTAGTTCAAGCAGCCTGGACATACTGAATAGACTAAACATCCCTGCAGAGAATTGGCTTAAAATCACCACAGAATTTGGTGCATTATTTAAAGGCGCTGTCGGAGTATTACCTGCCTTAACCGAACACTGCGAGCATTTAGACCGAAAACGACGACAAGGCGTTGTAAAATTGCCAGCGCGGGTTGTGCGCTTAAGTCATCATCCCCACTTAAATTACAATTCACCTGACACTTGATAACTATCAAATTTTTCTGCTGTGCCGAATTTCTTTGATGACCATAGCTGTATCTTTTTATACTTTTGGTGCTAATTTTCGCCCGTACGATTGAGGAAACTGATTTGTATGAGCGATTTTTTGACTTAATTGGTCACTGTAGGATGGAACAAATGACAGCAATCAGTAAATTCTGAGTGACTTTACACACAACAATTTACTCTCTCAGAGCCAATAATTAGTCTGAGAAATGATGAAACGTACCCGCGACATCATTTCTCAGCAGCACATATCAAATCCTACGGGCGTAAATCGATAATAAATTTTGCTGAGAAATCGAATTTTCACCTTTTTCGCGTTAATTTCACGTGATTTTTCATTTAAAGAATGCAATTTAAACCGCTTCGCACTCAGTGAGTGCGAAGCCAAAGCAGCCCACTTATTAAGTGGGGCTAGTACGTAACCCGGTACGCAACTATCCCACTTTTGGTTCCCAAAAGGTCGGATAGTTGCTACGGGCAAGGGGGGCACCCCTTAACCCCAACAGCCACATGCTGCGCATGTAAAAAATCAAAAGCGTGAAAGATAAAATCAATATGCACACTTTTATGTGGTACGTACTGTTTTTATGTACAGTTATAATGGTGTTTCATCGATTTACGCTAAAAAACGATTTAAAATCGTTCTTTAGTTGTATCATATTTAAAATAGAAAAATCGTAATTGCCTGATATTAATACCTTTAATTTTTCTGGCAGTGACCACAAACACTACTTTACGCGCAAGCTCGGTTTGTTTTTGTCTGTTAGGCACAATTAATTGCTTTACTTCAATAAGATAGCAAATGTAGGATGATATTAATCAATAAGTTAAGAGACTGACTTTACTGCGCAAGCTCTTCAATAAACGGTTTGAAACTCATCCAAATTGTTACTGTCGTCGAAACTTTAGGAAATCAGCAATGAACGGACAAGAAAAACTAAAATTAAGAAGTGCTTTCGACTCAATATTGCGAGCAGATTACATTACTTTGGACAATTTAAGTGAACTTGGAGATTTAGAAGAATACTTTATTGATTTTTTCGGAATACTACAAAGCTTGCTTCAAAAACAAGACAACTTTGTTAGTGGCAGAAGAGGGACTGGAAAAACTACAAATCTTCTTAGAGGTTATTACGAATGTTTAAAATCAATAGCTCCAAAACTAAAAGATAAGAATCGTTTAATATCACAAGGTAAAGTACTTCCTATTTATATAGATTTAAGTACTTGCAATGACCTTTTTGATTCTAACAATGAGCTAGATTTAATCGAAATTCATTTCATTCGTCAAATTATTGAATCGCTAAAAAAACAGCTTAATTTGATGTTTGAAGAAAAGTTTTTAGCTGTTTCCCCCTGTGTCAGGATAGTTGTCGCCTCAATTAATTTACAAATAAACAGGGAGCGGTAAGTTACAGCAAGTGAATTATCAAAGGCATTCCGGTCAATTTAAAGAAGCTATATTAAACAAGTTTAG
>NZ_JACJDU010000104.1:0-1882 GCF_014163715.1 Shewanella sp. SR44-4
GCGCTTCTAGGACGGACTGCGTCCTGCTAAGAACTGCTTTGCTGCTAAGATTTTATAGCCTCTAGCCGCGAAGCGTCCTCGCAGCGTAGCGCTCTAGGCTGTTGCTTTTAAAGCGTCCTCTAAAGATTAAACCAAGAGATAAACATGCAACCACAAACCGTTTTAGGGTTCGACTACGGCACCAAAAGTATTGGTGTCGCCATAGGTCAAGCCATTACAGCTAGCGCCACACCTTTATTATCAATTAAAGCGGTTGATGGGATCCCTAATTGGGATGATATCGATAAATTATTGAAAGAATGGCAACCAGATCTTGTTGTTGTCGGTTTACCGTTAAATATGGACGGCACCGAGCAAGAGATGACTCAACGAGCTCGAAAATTCGCTAATCGAATTAATGGTCGTTTTGGCGTTAAAATTGCCACCCAAGACGAACGTTTAACCACTGCAGATGCTAAAGCCCGTTTATTTGAATTGGGTGGTTTTAAAGCGTTAACCAAAGGTCAAATTGATGCGGTGTCAGCGGTGTTAATTATTGAAAGCTATTTCGAAAACCAATTCTAACTTAATGCCGAGATTCTAGGCCGCTAGGCGGATAGAGCGCTTCGCTTCTAGGAACAGCTTCGCTGCTAAGATTTAGTCACCAGATTCCAGTATTAATCTAGATGCTAGATTCTAGGCCGCTACGCGGATAGAGCGCTGCGCTTCTAGGGACAGCTTCGCTGTTAATATTTTATAGAATCTAGCAGCGTAGCGCTCTAGTCATCTAGATTCTAAGTGCTAGGCCGCTACGCGGATAGAGCGCTGCGCTTTTAGGAACAGCTTAGCTGCTAAGATTTAATTACTAGGCCAAGTACCGTTCGAGTTACGAGGTCTATTGCTTTTATAGCATCTAGCAGCGTAGCGCTCTAGTCATCTAGATTCTAAATACTACGCCGCTACGCGGATAGAGCGCTACGCTTCTAGGAACAGCTTCGCTGCTAAGATTTAGTCACCAGATTCCAGTACCGTTCGAGTTACTAGGTCTTTTAGCTTTTATAGCATCTAGGCTCTATCGCTTTTTATCGCTTTTTATCGCTTTTCATCACTCGCCATCTCTTTCTATCGCTTGTTACCGCTTGTTACCGCTCACCTTCCTTTTTTGCCCCAAAATGGTGCAATTTTTATTCATTGTTGCACATATCTTCTTATCTTGGTCAATACACCTTTTCACATCATCGTTTTTATTCTGAAAATAATATCAAACATATCAATGGGTAAAGTCTATTTGTGCCATTAAGGTGCAAAGTTATTACGTTTGGCACATATCCTGAAGCTACCTAATCAGTTAATTGAGTTACAGCGACAACAGAAATAGCTATGACAGGTGATAACAAGCGAACGCTGCGCTTACTGATAGAACTATGACAGGCGATAACAAGCGAACGCTGCGCTTACTGATAGAACTATGACAGACGATAACTAGCGGACGTTGCGCTTACTGATAGAGCTATGACAGACGATAACGAGCGGACGTAGCGCTTACTGATAGAGCTATGACAGGTGATAACAAGCGAACGCTGCGCTTACTGGTAGAGCTATGACAGACGATAACTAGCGGACGTTGCGCTTACTGATAGAACTATGACGAGCGATAACAAGCGAACGCTGCGCTTACTGATAGAACTATGACGAGCGATAACAAGCGAATGCTGTGCTTACGAATTTAGTGATGACAGACGATAACAAGTGAGGGCGATAACAAGCGGATTGTGTGGAAACGGGTGAACGTTGGCTTTCAGCTTTTATAGAATCTAGCCGCGCAGCGAATTAGCTTCTAGGCTTTAAGCTTGTCACCGCTCGTTATCGCTCGTTATCGCTTGATATCGCTCGTTATCGCTTG
>NZ_JACJDU010000105.1:0-1880 GCF_014163715.1 Shewanella sp. SR44-4
GTCGCAGGTAAGCAAGTGCTTTAATTATTCAAAAGATATGGCGATCGATTGATGATCATCAAAAGACGTTCAGTTAGCACTGGAAAGCCTTTTGTTATGCCTTAAAATAGGCTTCATGAAAAATGTACTCGCCCTTCAACAGCGTATTGCTGAACTTGAAAAACTGTTAGCGCAGAAGGATGCACAAATCGCAGCCTTGGAAGAGCGCTGGCGCTTGGCCCAACAAAAACAATTCGGCAAAAGTGCTGAAGGCTTTGTAGGGCAAGGCGAGCTGTTTAATGAAGTGGAAGAGATTGTTGAGGAAGTTGAGGCAGAGCAACAATCCATTAGCTACACCCGTAAAAAGCCGGTGCGAAAGCCACTACCAAAAGACTTACCCCGAGAGCAGGTTATTCACGATATAGCAGATAAAACCTGTGATTGTTGTGGCGGTGAGCTACATAAAATGGGTGAAGATAAGTCAGAAAAGCTTGAGTTTATTCCCGCTCAAATCAAAGTGATTGAGCACATTCGGCCTAAGTACGCCTGCCGTCACTGTGATAAATCCTCAACTCAAACACAGATAAAGCAAGCCTCAATGCCTGCCATGCCCATCAACAAAGGCATTGCAACAAGCAGTTTGCTCAGTCAGCTTATCACCAGTAAATACCAATATGGGTTACCGCTTTATCGCCAGGAAGCCATGTTCAAGCAATACGGTATTGAGCTCAGTCGCCAGACCATGAGCAGCTGGATAGACAAATCCGCTGCACTCTTCGCGCCACTAGTTGAGCGACTTAAAGCCGAGCTGTTAAAGCAGCCCACGTTGTTTGCCGATGAAACGCCATTAAAGGTGGTGAAATCCGATAAAGTGAACAGCTACATGTGGGTGTATTGCTCAGGTCGAGATTCACCAGACCCGAATAATCCTATCCCTAATATCGTGCTTTACGACTTCCGCAATAGTCGCGCGGCCGCCTGCGTGGTTAATTATCTTGATGGATATCACGGGTATTTACACGTGGATGGTTATCAGGCCTATGCCAAAACAGAGGCAACCTTAATCGGCTGTTGGGCTCATGCTCGTCGTAAATTTATCGACGCGAAAAAGCTGCAAGGGAAAAATAAAACCGGCAAAGCGGATGTGGTATTGAGCCTTATCCAAAAACTGTACGGCGTTGAGTCACGCGTTAAAGATAAAAGTGCGGATGATAAATACACGACAAGACAACAAGCCAGTGTGCCTATACTGGACAAGCTAAAAAATTGGCTTGAGCAGAACCAGCTAAATTTAGTGGGCAATACCAAACTGATTGAGGCGGCTAATTACCTGGCTAATCAATGGCACAAGCTCATTCGGTATGTCGATGATGGACGACTCAGCATCGATAATAATAGAGCTGAACGCGCGGTAAAACCGTTTGTGATAGGCCGAAAAAATTGGTTATTTAGCCAAACGGCTAACGGTGCACATGCAAGTGCCACCCTTTACAGCATTGTGGAAACCGCCAAAATAAATGGTCTAATCCCATTTGATTACATCATGGTTTGCCTTGATGAACTGTGTAAACCAGCTCCTGATATCGACAGCCTGTTACCCTGGAATTTTAAACAGTAGGTGTGGTTCGCTAGACGGTTACGAAATTTATGCCGGTAATGCGCTTATATACATCCAAAAGAGCAGGTCAACAGCATGAGTGTGCGCTTTTTACTCACAATGAATGATTTAAATATAGAATCACTTCCAATCATTCATGAAGAGAAAAAGTTATGAGCAAATGTAGTTTGAAAAATATACTGAGTCTGTTCGTAAAATGTTCGTAATCTCGCCCAGCCCAAAAGAGTCACTAATTGATAAAACCCATTCTATTGGATAATAGTAATTTGCAATCGAATGGGTA
>NZ_JACJDU010000106.1:0-1699 GCF_014163715.1 Shewanella sp. SR44-4
ACCCCACTCTTATAAATAAGAACGACGCTTTCGGCTCAATGAATTCTGATTTCATTTAAAAGACTCGGAAGAATCAATTAAATGTTTGTACATATTACTATGAACACTCATCGTTGCATTGAGTTTAAATTTTTTGATTGCCAACATTCCGAAGAACAGAAGACAATTTCGAATAACTCAATACCTGTGAATGTCCACACAGATTTCTTGTTTAGATTGTTAAAGAACGTTGCTAACATGAACATCTTTCGATTTTTCATTCAGCGGCCGTTGACGCTAGGTCGTTGGCTTGGGGTGCGTATTATACGCTTTCCCGGGTTGGCGTCAAGTGTTTTTTCAAACTTTCTTTTCGCCTTGAACTCTGTGTTTTGAAGCACTTCATTCAACCTGACTCAGTAACCGCTTGCGCTGTCTGCCGTGTCAGTGGATGCGCATTATAGGCACCACACGGTTTTGCGCAAGGCCTTTTTGATCATATTTATCAATTAATTTTTATACTTAACTTAACACCACCTTAGGCACACCTTACCCACAGACTTACCCACAATCATGGATAACTAAATTCATATTTTACCCCTGGTCAGATGGGCAAGCATATTATCGATTTTGATAATGAGCTTTGCATTTGTGCTCTATGCTGCCCAAAAGTAGATAAATCATGTTTGGCCAATCATATTATCAAGGTAATAATAATGAGTACTGACACACCTTGGTGTTATCAATTCAACATAAACCCTAGAGAGTTGCGTCATGACAACAATAAACGGCAAGTGACACCTTAGGACCTAATAACTGCATCTGCCGATATTGATGGATGAAAGTTAGACAGTATTATCAATGAGAATATTCACGTTTATTGTTCTTTAGAAAGGGAGCTCGATAATGATTAAGAGGTAACCAACTAATCAATAGAGAAAACATCACTACAAGATAGCCAATGATGAACCTACAGTTACGCCTAGTTTGTTACAACAACAGTGTAATGTTGGCGCGATAAACCAGGTTTGATTTTATAACGTATATCTGGCCTAGAACAAAATGGACCTGTTTGGCTGTGGTAATAAATTTATATGTGAGACATTGGTAAGTCGCCTGTTGTGAAAGACAAAAACCCTATTTGATTTGAGCCAATATGAAAGCCATGAAAGTATCAAATAGGACAGAATATCAGCCGAAGACATAACTGCTGGCAACATGCAGCAATGGAACCATTTTGGGGAAGCTTGAAAACAAATGGATACCTAAGTATGACTACTATTGTAGCTTAATGAATCTGTAAACGACGTATATGCACAAACTCAAAGGCCTGCAGTGTTGATGTTTTAAGGAGTGAACTAGATTGATGAATTAACTCCCGGCACGATACAAATTTTGGACACAAAAAAGCCCGCTATATCATAGCGGGCTGTTTCGCGACTCTCTCAAGTCAATTAGGCGCCTGGAAATGACCTACTCACACATGGGCATATTCGACAAGCTGCTGTCATGTTTTGGCCAAGAACAAACTCTACACTATAAATTGCAGACGAAAAAAAACCCGCTATATAATAGTGGGCTGTTTCGCGACTTTCTCAAGTCAATTAGGCGCCTGGAAATGACCTACTCTCGCATGGGGAGACCCCAAACTACCATCGGCGATACTGTGTTTCACTTCTGAGTTCGGAATGGGATCAGGTGGTGCCACAGCTCTATGGTTTCC
>NZ_JACJDU010000107.1:0-1643 GCF_014163715.1 Shewanella sp. SR44-4
CGGCGTTTTTCAAGACAGTTGTCGCCTAAATTGTTAAGCAGCTTCTTTATGTTGCTCTGGATTTAACTCCACAGCGCCTATTGGCTGCCAGTTTCGCTCTTCTTTTGACCATCGCTCTGGATGTTCATTTCTTTTTGTCTGATACAACGCTTTTCGCTTCGCCAGTATTCCAACATCAAGACCATCATGCCTTTGGTTTGGTGTCACAAACTTAATCCTGCTATGGCGATGCTCGTTGTTGTACCAACAAACAAATTCATTGACCCATTTACGTGCTGCTTCTAACGACTTAAAACCTTCACTAGGCCAACGTGGATGATACTTTACCGTTCTAAATAGCGATTCTGAGTACGGATTATCATTACTTACCCTTGGACGACTTCGTGATGTCACAACACCTAAATCGTACATCTTAGCTCGCATCGTCAGGCTCTTCATGGGCGCGCCATTATCTGAGTGCAACACAACGTCTTTCTTTAAGCATTTCTCTGACCAGACGGTGCGCTCTAGTAGTGCTGCTGCTTGCTCACCTGTTTCGTCGTAGTGAGCTTCCCAACCGACGATTTTTCGACTGTAAATATCTTCAATCATGTACAGATAATAGTGTTTTCCTATCACCGTTGTAGGCAGGTAACTGATATCCCAACTCCACACTTCGTTCGCTTTTTTAGCCGTATAACTGGTTGGCTTTTTATGAACATTTCTCGGCTTAGCTTTGCCTCGGTGGTGCAGCATGTTTTCAGTATGTAATACACGGTAAAAACTCGACTCCGAAGCAATATACTCACCTCTATCGGCGAGTATCGGGACAATTTGGCTTGGTGGTAATGAGGCAAACTCTTCACTATTACACACATCAATCACGGCTTGTCTTTCAGCATGACTCAGTTTATTTCCAGGCTCTGGCCTCATTGCGGTTGGCCTTTTATCTGCGCTAATCTCACCGCCTATTCGCCAACGCTGTAAGGTTCTACTTGATAATCCAATCACGTCACAGGCCTTATCTTGTCTCGCGCCTGATGCTACTGCTGTACTGACCCACTGCGCGTGCTTCTGCCTATCGGTCAGCGAAATCAGTCTTCCTCTTTTTCCTTCCAATAGGCATCGAACTTTTTTCCGAGTACGAGTAAAGCAGCCGCTTCCGCTAACGCTTTATCCTTTCTACGTAACTCACGTTCTAGCTCGTTAATGCGTTTTTTGTCAGTCTTCTGTCCAGGTGTTGTCTTGGCTTTACTTGTCAGTGTTATGCTTGTATTACCGGCAATGCAAGCTTGCTTCCATCCGTTGACTTGCTCAGGATATAACCCCTTAGCTCGGCAATATTCATTTAACTCAACTGCCGACAGAGAGGCTGTTTCCAATACCACTGAAAACTTTTCTTCACTTGACCATTTATCCGATGAACTGACTTTTGACACGTTTAACCCTGAGGTATTAAATTGCTTTTGCCAACTATACAGGGTTGAGAGATTAATGCCTTCTTGCTCTGCAAACTTACGAACCGACAAACCACTTTGACTAAACTTGTTTAATATAGCTTCTTTAAATTGACCGGAATGCCTTTGATAATTCACTTGCTGTAACTTACCGCTCCCTGTTTATTTGTAAATTAATTGAGGCGACAACTATCCTGACACAGGGGG
>NZ_JACJDU010000108.1:0-1641 GCF_014163715.1 Shewanella sp. SR44-4
CGTAAGCGTCTAGGCAACTACACCTACTTTTTAACATTCCATGGTAACAGGCTGTCGATATCAGGTGCTGGTTTACACAGTTCATCAAGGCAAACCATGATGTAATCAAATGGGATTAGACCATTTATTTTGGCGGTTTCCACAATGCTGTAAAGGGTGGCACTGGCATGTGCACCGTTGGCCGTTTGGCTAAATAACCAATTCTTTCGGCCTATCACAAACGGTTTTACTGCACGTTCAGCTCTATTGTTATCGATGCTGAGTCGTCCATCATCCACATAACGAATGAGTTTGTGCCATTGATTAGCCAGGTAATTAGCCGCCTCAATCAGTTTGGTATTGCCCACTAAATTTGGCTGATTCTGCTCAAGCCATGCTTTTAGCTTGTCCAGTATAGGCACACTGGCTTGTTGTCTTGTCGTGTATTTATCATCCACACTTTTATCTTTAACGCGTGACTCAACGCCGTACAGTTTTTGGATAAGGCTCAATACCACATCCGCTTTGCCGGTTTTATTTTTCCCTTGTAGCTTTTTCGCGTCGATAAATTTACGACGAGCATGAGCCCAACAGCCGATTAAGGTTGCCTCTGTTTTGGCATAGGCCTGATAACCATCCACGTGTAAATACCCTTGATATCCATCAAGATAATTGACCACGCACGTGGCCGCGCGACTATTGTGGAAGTCGTAAAGCACGATATTAGGGATAGGATTATTCGGGTCTGGTGAATCTCGACCTGAACAATACACCCACATGTAGCTGTTCACTTTATCGGATTTCACCACTTTTAAGGGCGTTTCATCGGCAAACAACGTGGGTTGCTTTAACAGCTCGGTTTTTAGCCGTTCAACTAATGGCGCGAAGAGTGTGGCGGATTTGTCTATCCAGCTGCTCATGGTCTGGCGACTGAGCTCAATACCGTATTGCTTGAACATTGCTTCCTGGCGATAAAGCGGTAACCCATATTGGTATTTACTGGTGATAAGCTGACTGAGCAAACTGCTCGTTGCAATGCCTTTGTTGATGGGCATGGCAGGCATTGAGGCTTGCTTTATCTGTGTTTGAATCGAGGATTTATCACAGTGGCGGCAGGCGTACTTAGGCCTAATGTGCTCAATCACTTTGATTTGAGCAGGAATAAACTCAAGCTTTTCTGACTTATCTTCACCCATTTTATGTAGCTCACCGCCACAACAATTACAGGTTTTATCTTCGATATCGTGAATAACCTGCTCACGGGGTAAGTCTTTTGGCAGTGGCTTACGCACTGGCCTTTTACGGGTGTAGCTAATGGATTGTTGCTCTGCCTCAATGACTTCAATAATCTCTTCCACTTCATTGAATAACTCGCCTTGCCCCACAAAGCCTTCAGCACTTTTGCCGAATTGTTTTTGTTGAGCCAGGCGCCAGCGTTCTTCTAACGCAGCGATTTGCGCATCTTTCTGTAAAGATAATTGCCGCTCATTTTCGAGCAGTTTTTCCAGCTCAGCAATGCGCTGTTTAAGGGCGAGTTCATTTTTCATGAAGCCTATTTTAAGGCATAACAAAAGGCTTTCCAGTGCTAACTGAACGTCTTTTGATGATCATCAATCGATCGCCATATCTTTTGAATAATTAAAGCACTTGCTTACCTGCGAC
>NZ_JACJDU010000010.1:0-89052 GCF_014163715.1 Shewanella sp. SR44-4
CGATGATTTGACAGCTAAATGACAGACGAAGTAGATGAATTTGTTGATTGATTTTAATTTGACTGCAAAAGCAGTCAAATAAGTTAGGCTCGCCTATTGACTGGTGGAAGGCTCATATGTGTTATGTGATTTTTATTGAACAAGTGACGGCACTTTTGATTGTAATATCTCGATCAGTTTTTCATCCATATATTCATAATCATCTGGTATGTCTAAAGAGATTACTTTCTGATCTTTTATTGCTCGACCAAACTTGCTGCTTAATTTCTTTTTATGAGCCTTTTCCATAACGAAAATATAATCAGCCCACTCAATATCTTCAAGACTTACATGAACCTCAGCATCGTTACTAACACCTGCGGAATAAACTTCCCAGTCATCTACGTTGCTGAAGATAGCTTCTGCCGTAGGACTTCTTAACTTATTCTTACTGCATAGAAACAATACGTTCTTCACTGAGCCTCCAAGAACACATAACGCCGCCATATGGGGCGCAAAAATGCTTGGCTATACTTTGCGACGAAGGAGCGCAGCCAAGCGTTTTGCGTCCCTGCCATAATGGCCTTGTTATAGCTGCCATCGCTTTGGATAGATGCCTTTAAAAGCGATATTGATAAGCTCTTGCTTATCGATATGTCCTTTTTTGAACTTCATTCCATAAAAAATGAAAGCAAATAATACGCAAAATACATATAAAGAAAAGCAAAGAACTAAAAGGCACACAGTGAACATCATCAATACTGTGCCACTATCATAGCTACGAATTGGTACATCTGACTGAATCCCAAAGCTTGAGGCTATAGCAAAAAACAACGGATATGCTACCGAAAACCCAATCAGACAACCAAAACCACCAATCTTTGCAGACTGCGAGTAAAAGTAAGGTTTTAATTTTCTTTGGCTATTGATAGCTCGAATTAGCACAACCACTTCCCTAGGATGTATAACAGCTTATTAAAGGGCCAAATAAATTTAAAGTCGGCCATTTAAGTTATTGATTAATATCATCCTACATTTGCTATCTTGTTGAAGTAAAGTAATTAAATGTATCTAACAGACAAAAACAAACCGAGCTTGTGCGTAAAGTAGAATTTGCCTTCACTTTACAAAAAACTAAAGATAACAATATCAGATAATTACGTTTTTCATATTGATAAACCGATAAAACTAAAGAACGACTTTTAATCATTCTTTAGCGTAAATCGATGAAAAACTATTATACCTGTACATAAAATTAGTACATGCCACATAAAAGTGTGCCTGCTGATTTTTCTTTAATTCTTTTGATTTTCACATGCGAAGCATGTGGCTTTTGGGGTTAAGGGGTATCCCCTTGCCCGAGTTTATCTCCCATTGGAATACACCTGATCAAACTTTAAGATAAACGCACAGATGGCCGAGCATACAAAGATTGTACTTGCAGCATGTCACAGAAGTGTTTGCACTTGAGGTAATTCAGTCACATCCATTGTGAACCAACATCAACAATCACTAACAGTTGTCAATCCGTCAGCAACGAAGAAATAGAGCCTCGAGTATAAGCGCGGCTGTGACCGTCCATGACATGGACGTCATGGCCGAGCTTACAAGGATGTACTCGCTGCGTGTCACAGAAGCGTTTGCCCTTGAGGTGATTAGGCCACATCCATGAGCCAATATCCTCTGCACTTTTGTGTCGAAACACAGCCAGCAACAAAGAAATAGAGCCTCGAGTATAAGCGCGGCAGTGACCGGCCATGACATGGACGTCATGGCTGAGCTTACAAAGATGTACTCGCAGCGTGTCACAGAAGCGTTTTTACTTGAGGTGGTTCTGTCGTATCCATGCGAGCACAATATAAACAATATCCTTTGTTCCTCCTCCACAAAGGGTATAACTACACTATTGGTTGAAACGCGGTTAATGAATCAAGCATGGTTGCATTGCCTAATCCTTGTCCTGGGGCAACTGAGGTAAATTGGCTTTGTTCGCCATGTAGAGCCATATAATTTAGCAATACGGTTTCTACCAACAAGTTAACGTTATTGGCCGACGGGGCTGACGCGGTATCAACGGATGCATCAGATCGCATAAAACCAATTTGTTGTTTTCTGGCCATTTGGTCGGCGCTGCCTCCCATTAATTGTGGTTTGCCAGACGGATTGTAAACCAAAAAGAAAGACGCACCTGTTGATGAATTATCGCCAGTCCATTCGCCTTTACCGCGCCCTTCCATTGAGTCATCGATGCGACCATTACTGGCAACTGAGCCATCACTGAACACGTATAGCATTAACGGCATATTACGACGTGAAGCATATTCTAAACACGCGCCCATGCAGCGACCGGCTCGTAAGTCTCTTAACTCACCTGTGGCGCGCTCGCCAGTGTGATAGTCAAACCCCCCCATGGTGACCGTGCCCGCACCAGAAAAGCCATTAACCACTAACTTCATGATTGACGCGGTTTTTTGGAACTCAGACTCAGAGTCAAATTCATTAATCCCAAAAATGCCACCAGGACCGACAATATCAGGGTCTAACAATGGGTTTAATGTTGATGGGTCGCCAAAACGGTCGGCAAGGTCAGCACTTTTAACATAACCACAATTAACCAAATCTTTAATCACATCACCGCGGGTAACTTGCGTGTTCACTGCCGCCATTTTTTGCGCGCTAATACGTTGAATACTTTCCATCACGGCCACAGCATCACGTTGCGACAATAAACTGAATAAATCACCTACATCCACTAAACCCGTTACGTCTGAAGGGCGATCAATTTTAGTGGGACGTTTGCTTAAATCGATAAAGTTGGTGGGCGCCATTGAATTGCCGCCGGAATCTGAATTACGCGACCCCACTAACGGCATTAACGAACCGTTCGCCCCTGCTGCCGCGATGGCATACATAGGATTGTGTGGATTATTACCCGTGTCATTATCTGAGCGATTGGGGATCACAGCACCGTTGATACGTGATGCGGTATCAGATGATACTTTCTCTAAAATTCCGCGTAAAAAAGCCGAGTCAGAGTGAAATGCCAATCCTAAATCAGTATTAATAAAATCAGACATTCCCGCATTAGGGTTTGCAATAGACGGAGCCATATCACCTGGTAAACCCAGTTTGTTATAACCAGCCGTGGATAAGAAATCTTGCTGGCCGCCAGCGCCGCCAACCAACACATTAGAACCCGCAATATTGGCACCACCGGCTAAATCGAAACTAATAAACGGAATTTTGCCCGCCCCTTGTACGCTTATGCCGCAAGAGTCTCTTAGTGCTTCAAGATCGGGTGATAGCGCCGCATGAGCATTGTTAGGGTTAGCAAACAGGCTAAATAACGATAAACCAGCAACTGCGGCGCCGCCTTTGTACAAGCCTGTCGAAATAAAATCTCGCCTAGTCATCGGCTTACTATGGTCAGCAAACAACAATGGACTGTCTGGATGAAGGTGCTTAGGTCTAGTCATTGTTGAATCCCTTTTGTGCCCGTATTACGGCTATATCAGTTGCATGGGTTAATCGCGAAATAGTCAGTCCAACAACCGTTTGCCTAAGCTGCTGCGCGGTTAATGCTATCAATCGCTGTAAATATCGTTTCATACTGTCGCCCCTATTGCACTAGCATCACGGCACTGGCCAATACGGCAGCACAACTAGACTTAGCGATAGTACGGGTGCGCTCTGCAGTACAGGTGCCACTACAAACCGACAGACCGCTCACTAAGCTATCAAGTTCATTGTAAACCGAACTTTGACTTGGCTGACTGGCTAACGATAACGGCATAAGTTGGTTAATTAACGGGTTCAATAAATTGGCGCGATCAGTGGTATTTAACGCCACACTAGGTACGGCAGTAAAGTCCACATCTGGGAACCAATTACTGCGAATCGTGTTGTCTTCAATCGCAGTATCACAATAGGCAATGGCAAGCTGGGTAATGCCCATTTGCTGCGCAGAGATAAAGGTTTCGATATTTTCAAGACTCGGTAATTGACGTTTAACTAACTGATAGGTGTTAAATACTTTAGTCGATTGTTGGTCAACGCCCGTGAGCATACTCATACTGTGATTAATTTCAGCAAAGTTACGCACACCGACTTGAGCCGATTGAGTGGTTGCTGGCATCTCGGCAGGGGTAACAAATACCCCAGGTAACACTACATTGGTGTGTTCGCCTAATTGTTCAAAGGTTAAGAAAAACTCATCCAGATTAGCGCCTTTTTCAAGGGCGATAATAGTACCCAATGCTGAGATAGAAAACGGCTCTGCAATCGCTTGCCCTGCCGATACTGATAAATCGAGATTCGCGTATGACTGGCCTTGAGCACTTTCTTTACCGTTTATACCGATACGTAAGCCTTTTAACGCAAAGCTGTCTGCTACTGGCGTACCGTCAATGTTCACAATGGCAGCATTACTAAACAAATAGCTGTAGTTATCAAACTGACTGACTTCAAACATGACGTAGGTATTGGGAAGATCAATTAAATGACTAATCGAGAAAAGTAAAAAGAACTTTTCACCCACTCCAACATTATAATTTTGCTGTACTTGCTCAGGTGCGAGTACCCGATTATAAATGGCTAATAAGCGAATATCGCCTTGCCATACATGCTGGTTTGACGCTTCTCTACCCAAAATAAGCGCGAAGCTGTCGTCCCAATTGGCAAGTGGCGCAATGTCTTCATCGACCACATCAATCAATTGACCATTAACGTAAATACTGCGGCCAGTGGTGGCATTGTAAGTCATCACTACATGCTGCAATGTGGCTTGTAATACCTCTTCCGCGTCTGGTGTACTTAATGCTGGCTCGCCATTGGTACTAGTTGCTTGAGTGCGCAGCATAAAGTCATAGTTATATTGAGTTTGGCCTAAGGTAAAATTACGTGCGCTGTCTCCCGCAGAATAGGTCACTATTCTGGCTGGACCTTCTTGAGTTACATTATTAGGTGTCACCCAAGCCTCAACAGAAAACTCACCTGTTGCGGTAATTAAATCATGCAGTTTTTTGCTGTTAGCGGTACTCGCCTGCGCTTTACCGTTAGTAAACGACAAGCCCCAACTGCCCAACCAATCTACATCACCGGTTAAGGTCAAATTAGCGGCTGGAGATATGCCTGAGGTGTCATAAGCAATGCTGCCCTCACCTGTTTTAAATTGATATAAAGCAATTACGTCAGTTTCAAAACGGCCACCACTTGAGGCGGTAATGCCATCGGTTAAACGTAATGACTTTGACACCACCATGTCTGGTGAAATCTCATCAAGTTCAATGCCATCACTGAGCGCCATAATCGCATCGCGCATTTCAATGCTATCGTCTACACAATTGCTCCAGCAGTTATGAAACTCCGAACCTAAACGCACCACAAGCCTTGATTGAGCGGGGTCGTCTAAATTAATCACTCCTTTGGCGGCTTCATAAGCTTGGCTCACATCGGTGCTGGCAAAAAATGGCGACTGGGGAGATTGTGCTGCTTCATTATGGCAAGACACACAATATTGATTCACGATGGGATAAACGTGCTGACTGAATAAACTGCTGTCATCAGGGAAGTTTTTACTAGAACCTGGATCACGAATAACCGGTGCAGTCAGCTCAATAGTATTGACCGTACTAACACGCTCATCGGCCCATAACTTGATCCATTGGGTCATGGTTTCACCACAAGCTGAATCACTGGCGAGCCAACAATTGTGTCCACCAGCGACTTTACTGACTAAACGTGAAGCTTTAGGGTCGGTTAAGTCAACCAATGGATTCGTGGCAGCATAAGCATCGTTAACGTTATTTCGACTGGCAAAATAAGGCGCTTGATTACCTTCTGTATGGCACGCACCGCATTTGTCTTGGGTTGAGATGTTATCCCACAACGATGTTTTGTATTTTTGAATATCAGCCGTTGCTGCTGCAGGGCCGGTATACACGTCAGATTGTGGCGTTTGTTGCGCAGGCGGATTCTTTTCAACATCCCCGCCACCACAAGCAGAAAGCCCGATGATTAATGAGGCAATAACAAGGCCTTTAGCCATTAAATATTTCACGGTTATTCTCCCATACAGTAGTTGCCAACTTCAGCAAAAACGCGCTTAAGTTGGTAAGAGTTCTGTTTAAAAGAAGCCGTAGTAGCACTAATTTGTGCAATATCAGCTTGGCTTTCTGCGTCTCGTAAACACACAGTTTTAAACACCTTTTTAACTTGGCATTGGGCAAAGGCATTACTGTTTGCCAGCTCTTGGCCTAAGGATTTAGCCCCACTACCTTGACCAGACAAACTGTTATCCCAACCCAATTTTTGATTAGGGCCTTCGCGCCAGTAATTGTTCCATCTATCGTTTGGTGTGGCATAGCCAAAAGGAAAACTGGTTGAATTGATATGATACTTACCTTGCACTCGTGTGCCGGTGGCGGGGTCGGTTTGACCGCTGGTGTTGTAAGCTATTGCTCCAGCTTCACCCGTTGGATCTTGGTCACGGTTAAACTCATATTCATAAAAAGCAAACGCTTGCGCCAGTGGATCCATACCACTGTGACAACTTGAGCAGTTATTGATAAATAAACGGCTGTCTCCACCAGGACTGCGGCTCACATCTTGTCGAATACGATCGGTTGGGCGGGTGTTGTCTTTTAATGGCTCTAAATCGGTACACAAATGATTCATTAAGGTAAAACGAAACATCGCGCGGTTAGTGCCTAAATAGAAAAACTCTTTCGCAGCGGCGCGGCTAGTTAATACCCCTGCCGTTGCATCAGCAGGTAATCCATTCACACTCGATTGAGTGGTGCGCTCTAAACCATCTTTTAAATCAATAAATTGGTCTTCTAATGCCTGATAATGGTCATTATTGTTGCGATTGTAGCCGGGTAAATTTAAACTATTCTTACCCACATATACCATGTCGGCTTGCAGAATATCTCTAAAATCAACATCGTCTCTAACCGCACCAATCACAGTGGCTGAATAGTCATTTAACGGCGCAAAAATGTCTTGATCAATATTGGTCCACGGTGTGGCGAATAATTTCAACGTCGTAGAATAAAATGCCGGTGTTTCCATTGCGAGGTATGCCGCTTCGATGGGTTTGCCGTCATCAAGTAATGCTGCCATATTTTGCAATGTGATTTCGGAAGCTGGAACCCCAGCTATACGGTCATGCAGTTGTTTTGCTTGCTCTAAGCTGGCAGCAACCACATTGGCCGACAAAAGGCTCAATACACCAAGTGCTAATACACTCATAAACGGCTTAAAATGCATCGTTTTTCCATAATAAGATAATAAGCTGAAGCTTTTTACCGTACGAAGTCGTTGCTTCATACTGTCTCCTTGTTAGCACTTGACTGCCTGGTATTGAACTGAAATTGATATTTGGACATGATAAAAATCGAATGGTGCTGATTAAATCATTCAACGGCTCACATTAAAAGTTTTTATTTTGTTAATTTTTTTGACACTTACAGCCAATAACTTGGCGCCAAAAAAGCGTCTTGCCGTGTCAAAATAAAGTATTCAAATATTTAATAAAAAATGTTGAAACACTGGGCCTAGAAAGCAATAATGTCAGCCGCAATAGGGTTTTGCTATGATACTCACAAAAATAATAAATCGTTAAGGAAAATAAATGAGGCCGACTTTGGGCTATAACATTATGATGTTTACGGTAATTACATTGTTATTGGGATGTAACACCGAAACAGCAATTAAAGATCAACAGCCTGATCCCGTTCTTGTTGAATATCCTGTGGCTTATATTGAGCGTAATTTAACTGCGGTCGATCAAAATCCTGCACAATTTGAAGATCTTAATCCAGGCCATTTTAATCCTGGCGCGCAACTGCTCATTAAACGCAATGCCTTCGCTGATTCACCTGCGACGAATTTAACAGCCTCCTTATTTGCTGAAGATCAGTTGATTGATATTCGCGATTTGTCGGTGTCAGATGATGGTCAACAACTGCTTATGGCCATTCGCGCACCTGAAATCGACGGTGTTGACGACGATGAACAACCTAAATGGAACATCTGGCGTTATACGGTAGCAAGCCAAATCTTAGAACGAATCATCAGCAGTGACATAACGGCAGAGCAAGGCGATGATTTAATGCCGGCGTTTTTGCCCGATGGCAGAATTATATTTGCCTCAACCAGGCAGCGTTTATCTCGGGCAATTTTGCTTGATGAAGGTAAACCACAATACACAGCATTAGATGAAAGCCGTGCTAATGAAACCTTTAACATCCATGTAATGGACCCAGACGGCAGCGCCATTAAGCAGTTAACCTTTAACTTAAGCCATGACTTTTACCCATTGGTTCTGCAAAGCGGAAAGATTTTATACAGCCGCTGGGATCGAATGGGCGGCGACCACGGAATTAACCTGTACCGTATGAATCCAGACGGAACAGAAAACGAATTAGTCTTTGGCTGGCATTCGCATCAATTGACCCTTGACGGCCAAACCGAAGCGATTGATTTTATCAAGCCACAACAATTAGCTAGCGGCGAAATATTGATGTTGCTTTCATCACAGGACGACACCAGGATTCAAAAACGTCCGGTGCTGATTAATATTGACGACTACATTGATGCCCAGCAAGCCACTGCCAATTCTGGCGCGCAAGGCGAAGCGATTACAGACGCCACGTTATCAGAATTTAACTTCTCATTTTCTGCCGCATTATCAGAAACAGGTAGAATCAATCATTTATACCCACTACCCGATAACAGCCAGCGCTTTTTAATGAGTTGGGATTTGTGTCGTGTTGTTGTAAATGACATCGTCCGCGCCTGCGGTCAACTCACCGCGGAGCAACTCGCTGACGATAATCTGATTCAAGCCGATCCCTTATACGAGCTGTGGCTACTCAACAATGCCAACAACACCCAACAATTGGTGGCCACAACAGCTCAAGGGACGGTGCTAACCGAATCGGTGGTGATGCAACCTAGCGCACAACCAAAAACCTTTGTCGCGGACAAGGTCGTCGGCAACGAACTTGATTCACAGCTAAGTCAAGAATTGGCTGGTTCTATCCACATTCGCAGCGTATATGACTTTGATGGTATCGACACCACTGCCAACGTAGGTGGTATTAGCCGTTTAAGTGACCCATCGCAAACACCCGCAGCCAACTTACCGGCTCGCTTTTTACGGATTGTGCGTGGTATTCCCATGCCACCCGACGATGTTAGAGACATTGCCAATACCGATTTTGGCCGCAGTAATAACCAACTGATGCGCGAAATTGTCGGTTATAGCCCAATTCAACCCGATGGTTCAGTCAAAATAAAAGTGCCTGCTAATGTCCCATTGGCCATCAGTGTGTTAGATATCAATGGTCAGCGTATTGGCGGACGCCACAATCAATGGATCACGTTAACGCCGGGTGAAACCCTAGAATGCACCGGCTGTCATACTGCTAACAGTCAACTGCCTCATGGCCGACTCGACGCCCAAGCCCCTAGCATTAATACCGGAGCCGCGGGTGGTTCTGCCTACCCTAATGCCACAAGCAATATCATTCCTGCGCAAGGACAAACCATGGCCGAAGCCAATGAAATGGTCAATGGCCTTGCCGAGCTTAGCGACAGTATTAAATATCAAGATATTTGGACTAACCCAGTATTGTCTGCCGTTAATCCAAATGTTGAATACAGTTACAGTAATTTGGCCACACCGGCGCCTAATGGGAGCGAATGCTTTGACAATTGGACGCCCTATTGCCGCATTCAAATCAATTATGTTGAACATATTCAACCGCTGTGGGACTTAGCTCGACCCGTTATAGACGCAACAACTCAAATAATCGTTGCCGATAACACTTGTACCAATTGCCATAATATCGTCGATGCCGATGGCGCGGCGCAAGTGCCTGCGGGACAGTTGTCGTTAATCAATTCACCTTCAAGCGATCAAGCTGCACACTTAACCTCATACCGTGAACTGTTTTTTAACGATGTTGAGCAAGAAGAAGTCGATGGTATTTTAATCGACAAATTAGTTGAAGTGCTTGATGCCGATGGCAACGTAGTTTATCAAGTAGACAGTAATGGTGAGCTTATTCTTGACGCTGACGGTAACCCTATCCCGGTGTTAACCACAGTCAATGTGCCGGCAATTTTATCGACTAATGGCGCGCGTTCAAGTAACACATTTTTTGAGGTGATGAATAACACCACCCATCAAAATATGCTGTCGGCCGATGAGCTCAAATTACTTAACGAATGGTTAGACATTGGCGCGCAATATTACAACACGCCATTTTACTCACAGGACTAACAAAGCATGCCACAAGCAAAACCATAGGTTTGCTTCATGACTTTGCGATAGGGAATTATGCAAACATATTTACGAAACACCTTTTTGTTACTGATATTGCTGTGCTTAAGCCCAGTGTTGCAGGCCGACGACAACCCAAGTTTGCGTATTGAGGTGCCCTTTATTGAGCTACATTCTGGGCCAAGTGCTGGCTACCCTGTGGTGTCGATTATCGAAAAAAATGACATAGTCACAGTGCTGCTTAAGCGAACGTCTTGGTTGAAAGTACTAAACAAACGTGGCGTTGAAGGTTGGTTTCATGAAG
The DNA here is from genome assembly GCF_014163715.1 of Shewanella sp. SR44-4. Lineage (NCBI taxonomy): Bacteria > Pseudomonadati > Pseudomonadota > Gammaproteobacteria > Alteromonadales > Shewanellaceae > Shewanella > Shewanella sp. SR44-4. The sequence goes on from NZ_JACJDU010000010.1 coordinate 10,575, forward strand.
ATAACCTAAAGGGTTTATCCCAAGATGGCCAAGCCATTGACGTTAACTTGATAACAGAACAAGACGTCATCAATCGCCAAATTGAAGCCGGTGTAATGTACGGCGATTTAGAAGGTGCCAACTTCTACAATATTTATGCGGGCTATGCATTTACACCAGTATTTAGCGCTGAAATATCAGCAGGTAAAGCACTGGGGAGTATTTCAGACAGTGATGTATTTGAGGTCATGCTGTTTAGCCAACTTTTACCCGAGTTAATTGTCGTGCCATACATTGGCGTTGGCGCGGGGATCATTAATACCGAACCCCATAGTGTGTTAGCCGACACCGAAGCGCGCCGCAGCACCATAATGAGTGCGGCAGCTGGCATTAAATATCACCTTGCACGTAACTTTTTATTACGGGCCGAATATAAACTCTCGTTAGCCTTAACCGACCGAGATGAAAATGAAGAGATCCAAACATGGAAAATAGGATTCAGCGTATTTTTTTAGTGCCTTTGTTCACTGCTAGTACTTTAGCGTTGACCGCATTAATGCCAAGCTCAGCAGCATTTGCCGCAGACGATGCCCCTAATACCGTCAAAGCCGATGTAGAACGTCGCACTGTGCTTGATGATGTTATCGATACTGAAAACGTTGAAGTGGGTATTCAAGGCGGTATTTTGTCGATTGAAGATTTTGAATCAAACCCTTGGATAAGTGCGCATGTGGGTTACCACATCAGCGAACATTTTTATGTCAAAGCGCGTTATGCCCAAGCCAAAGCGGGTGAAACCAGTTTTGAAAAATTGTCTAATGCGGCGCCATTGTTAACTGATGCTGAGCGCGAGTTAACTTATTACGGCTTAAACATTGGTTATAACCTACTGCCTGGTGAGATCTTTTTCAGCAAAGACACAGTGTTTAACAGTGTCTTTTCGATTGAATTAGGTGGCGGCAGTACCGAGTTTGCCGGTGACGAGCAATTTACCGTCAACCTCACTGCAAACTACCGAGTATTTTTAACCGACTGGATAGCATGGGATTTAAGCATGAGTGATTACCTGTTTAATACCGAGGTTACTGGCGCGTCTAAAACAACCCATAATCTGAATTTTGCTACGGGTGTGTCGTTCTATTTTTAATCCACCTCGATAGTGGTCGTTAAAAGAGACCATAGAATATTCGAGTAGCAAAAGTGAAAAACCAATAAGGAAATACAATGTTGTTCAGTCGATTTAGTGGTAAATGTCTTATTGCATTAGGTGCAATATTGTTGTCGATGCAGGTACAGGCGCTCACGCTTGGCCAAGCTGCACCCGACTTCACCTTAAAAAACCAGCAAGGGACTAACCTCAATTTAGCCGAGCAACGTGGCGAGATTATCTTGATCAACTTTTGGGCATCTTGGTGTGGACCATGCCGTAAAGAAATGCCGATTTTGCAAAAATTACAAGATAAGTATCAAGACCTCGGCGTTCAAGTATGGGGCATTAATGTTGAACAAGAAAACCAAGCAGGCAAAGACTTTCTAGCCGATCTTGATTTACGTTTCCCAATATTTTTCGACCAAACCAATTCTTTGTCTAAGACCTATCAAGTTGAAGCCATGCCAACCACAGTGATTATTGATCGCGATGGTAATGTGCGCTTTGTATTTCAAGGCTATAAAGACGGCTTTGATAAAAAGTATGCTGCGGCCATTAAACAGCTGATTAGGGAGTAAATTGATGAAAAAAACCTTATCTCCTCGTATCACTACTTTATCGCTTAATTGCATTGCGCTATTAAGCTTAATTACTTTGAGTGGCTGCACGAGTATGGGCATTGAGCCTTGGGTTAAACCTTACGAGCGTCAAAATTTAGCCGACCCTATCATGCGCTTAAATCGCCATCCAAGTGCCAGCATGCATATGGCTCACGTACTTGAAGGTCGTGAATCGGCCCGTGGCGCTGAAGGAACCGGAGGTGGTGGTTGTGGCTGTAACTAATTTGCTCAATAAAAGCATTAAGCTATTCACGGCATTACTTGTCAGTATGACGTGCTTGTCTGCCCAAGCTGCAGTGCTCGATCCTGATCGCGCTGACGTGTTGTATCACAGCTACGAAGGTGGCGGCATGACCATTGATGGCCCGTCAGTATTACTCAGAAAAAAGACCTCTGAATCGGTCGCATTTACCGCATATTATTATTTAGACAGTATTTCATCCGCATCTGTGGACGTTATCAGCACTGCCAGTGCGTACACAGAAAAGCGTAACGAAGGACAATTTGGGGTTGAATACCTGCATGACAAAACCTTGATGTCGTTTAACCTGCGTCAAAGTGATGAAGACGATTATTTAGCCCAATCATTTAGCATCAATGTGTCACAAGACACCTTTGGCGATTTAACCAATTTAAATCTGGGTTTGTCTTATGGCGACAATGAGATTCGCCGTAATGGTGACGACCAGTTTGAAGAGCAGAGCGAGCAATATCGGATTCGTGCTGGCATCAATCAAGTATTAACCCGCAACCTTACCGCAAGCTTTAACGTTGAAGCTATAGCAGACAGCGGCTATTTAAATAACCCATACCGCACAGTGAGATACATAGACAACAGCGTTCCATCTGGTGTGGCTTATCAGGCAGAAGTGTACCCAGAAACCCGCAACTCGTTTGCAGCAAAGTTCTCGGCCAGTTACTTTTTACCTTATCGCGCAGCCTTGTTTTTTCATTACCGCCACTTTAACGACAGCTGGGAAATCACCGCCAGTGATGTAGAGCTTGGATATCGACATCCACTAGGCGACAGTATCGAATTAGAATTTAAAGTGCGTTATTACCAGCAAACTCAAGCTGAATTTTACAGTGACTTGTTTCCTTATCGCGACGCGCAAAACTACCTTGCACGCGACAAAGAACTCAGTGACTTTAGCGACATCACTTACGGGATAGGCATTACCTATCAATTACCCGCCTCGGTATCGTTTGGCGACACGCGTTCAGAAGCATCGCTGCAATGGGATTATATTGACTTTCAATACAATAACTTTAGAGACCCTACCGCAGATGGCGGAGTGGGCAACGAACCGTTTTATGGGTTCTCTGCCAATGTCATCCGCGCTTTTGTCAGCGTGTATTTTTAATTGCTCGCCCTAAATATTGATACTTTTAACAACATAATTGCCAAGGCCATAACTATGACAACCAACCGTAAATGGGGTGCTTTTTTAACGCGGTTATTCGCAGCAACGTTACTGATTGCTGGTTTATTTGCATCACCAGCCCAAGCTGAAGATACCAAACAAGGCAATGGTGCATTAGCCAGCGAGCTTGAAGACATTAAAAGCCAAGTACTAAAACTCAATCGCGATCTATTTATTTTAGAAGAAGATTTATTGTTTCCTGCCAGCACCCAAATCGCGGTTTTTGTGTCGGTTGATGTGGGCCGATTTCTCAAACTCGACAGTGTTGAGTTAAAAATTGACGACAATAATGTTAGCGGTTTTTTATATACCGAACGTCAACGCAAAGCATTAGAGCAAGGTGGAATTCAGCGTATTTACCTGGGTAATCTTAAAATGGGCCCTCACCTGCTAACCGCAATATTTACTGGCAATGATGCCGAAGGTCGTACAGTGCAACGGGCCATTAGCCATAATTTTGATAAAACCGATGAAACAGTAATGATAGAACTCAAAGTCGAAGACAGTGAATCAAGCTATCGGGCTGATATCAAAGTCGAACAGTGGGTATTGTAAACAACAATGGCCGTTAACACTCAATCATTTAGCCTTATGCTAGCTCACATCGGTAACCCACTCACACGAGTTTTGGGCTGTGCAGCCATGCTATGCAGTTGCTTAACCCTCTTGCACACTACCGAGCTTCAAGCGGCAGAAAAATCAATAAAAAACTCTGTAAGTGCATCTGCGCCTAAAACCGATCTAGAAGATAAATTTTACCGCCAAGCATTGTACTTTTATTTTGCTGGCGATTATGGCGCAGCATTAAGACAAATTAGCCTCAACCGTCAACGCAAAGAGATCTATTCTGATCGCAGCCAATTGTTCGAAGCCGGACTACAAGTGTCGATTGGCTTGCACGAGCAAGCCACCCAAACCTTGGCACAATTTGAACAACAACAAGCAAATACTTCGACCCAAACCACAGCGAATAACAGTACTAATACCAATAGCAGCAAAACGAAGTCAGCCACATCGCCAACTGAATTATTATTAATCGCTTTGTTGCAGCTCAGCGAACAGCAAATTGAACACGGCGACATTGATGCGGCCAAACTCACATTAGGCAGAATTACCACATTACTGCCCGATTATGTCGAGCAATATCATGTATTAAACCAATTAGCTTATTGGCCAGATACGTCGCCATTAACCGCCCAAGTACAGCAATCAACATCAGAAGATGACCAGCCACCAGCGAGTTCATCTGTCGCTTACATCGCCTTAAACCAGGCGTTGTTGCACATGAAGCAGCAGCAATACAGTGCGGCACAACCTATATTAATTGAGCTTAAAAGCCAACAATGGCAGCCACCCAAAATTAATTTTTGGCAGCAATTGTTTAACCCTTTTGTAGAGCCCGACATTTTTGACGATAACGATGAGTTATTGCCAGAAGTTAAAGACGCCTTGTTGCAACAACAAGCCATCAATGATTATGCAAAGTTACTGTTGGCACAGTTGTATGTCGCCAATAAACAATACGATTTAGCCTATAACGAACTGAGCGATTTTCCTGAGCAAAGTCCTTATGCTGAATCCGCTTTGTTTTTATTTGCCTACTCGGCCCAGCAACAACAGCACTATGACATGTCGTTTAAGTTGCTATCGCTATTGCAGCAGCAATACCCCTACTCAAATTTAGCCTGGCAAGCCGCGTTGTTAACTGCAAAACAAGTCAGTGAGCAGCAATCTTTAGCACAAGGATTAACCTTGTATCAGCAAGCTGAACAACTGTATTTACAAAAAATTGTCGAGATAAAAGGATTTGCAGAAACAGTTAGCACCATTAGCAATGTTACCGACTTTGCCAGTAAGACAGTAGATCAACAAACACCTTCCTTGGCAACCAAGTCTGACGCGTTAGAGCTTATCCTTACCGAGCGTTTTAGCACTGATTCGCCTTGGCTAAAAAAAGCCTTAAATGACCCGCAATTAGCGACCGATTATCACACCTTATTAAGCCTTGATTTACTTAGCGACAATGTGCAAAAACAACAGATTAACAGTCAATGGTTAAAGGACACTTTAGCGCTCAACACCCAGCGCCAAGCCCGCGTCATTGAACAACAAAAACAGCTCGCCTACACAGAGATGATTAATACGCTAGACGAGCAAAAACAACGTATTGCCAAGATTATTGATCAAGCAGAAGCTGAACAAAATGCCCAAGTGTTTGCCGACCCAAGTCAGCAACAATGGATAGACCGTATTGATGCCAGCCAAGCCAGGTTAACTACATTGGCGACTCAACGTAATATCGACGACGAACAACAACGACTTGATAGGATTAAAGGGGTGTTGCAGTGGCAATTACAGCAAACATTGCCACAACGACTTTGGCAGCATAAAAAAAGCCTGAAGCAATTAACAACACAACTTGAACAGCTTGAACGACAAGCCAATCGATTTAGTGCATTGTCGAGTAACACCCGCTTGTTATCTGACTTTGAGTTACGTCAACAACAAACCCAAACCGACATTAACAGCACGAACGTTAATATTACCGGACTGCGTGACAAAACCGACCGAGATATTCGTGGCAAAATGAGCATTTTTACCCAGCAACAACAATATACGTTACAGCAACTACTGCTCACCACTCGCCACCAAATGGCCAATGTATTAGAACAAATGTCACAAGCAGACACTGCGCCAATCAATCCCTTCTCAGCAAACGAATCGGCGGTAAACAAATCGACTGAAAGTGATTCCACTGTAGTTGAGTCAGCTGCACAAGGAGCGCGCTAATGTCAGTATCGGCTTATTTATCAGGCGCATTAATCTTAATCAGTGGTATTGCATTATCGGGGTGTTTTAGCAGTGGGCAGGCTGATTATGCTCAACAAGCTAAACGCACTAGCTTAGGCGATTTGGCCAACAAACGCAGCAGCGAAACGGTGGCGAGTGTTGAAATGAGCCAAACTCAACGCAGTGCCAAGTTGGCTAATATTTATCAACAATTGCTGACACTTGAGCCCGATCCTGAAATCCGGACGCACGTTGAATATCGCTTAGCGCAAATCAATACCGAATCATTTGAAGCCCAGTCTTATGCAGACCTCGATGATGAGTCGCAACCAGACAGTCAAGTGCTAGCTCAGTTGACTCAAAACGATGCGGCACTGCAAAAATTAGTTAACGAATATCAACAGCTATTGCAGCGTTATCCGCAGCGACCTGAAAACGAACACATACAATATCAATTAGCTAAAGCGCTCGATTTACAGGGTAAATTGGATGCGAGTTTGGCTGAAGTTGAATCATTACTGCGACACTATCCGCAGACAATGTATCTTGCCGAGCTTAACTTTAGACGCGGTGAAATCTATTACAACTTACAGAATTACTCGGCAGCCATTACAGCATATCAGCAAGTATTAACCGCTAATGATAATCAAAAATATCAACTGAACAGTTTATATATGCTCGGCTGGTCCGAATTTAAACTCAATCGACTTGCCAATGCCGACAAAGCATTCTTGCAAGTGTTTGAAGCCTTAGTGGCCGGCCAGCAAAGTAATCGTGATATTGCAAACTTAACCTCCGACAACTTTGCTTTTGAAAAGCTCGGCAGCCGCGCGCAAAATTTGGCGATTGATACCCAAAGAGTCTTGAGTATTTCACTAAGCCAGCAGCTTCAATCTCAGTCGTTGGTGTCTTTGGTTAAAGACAATCAATCGCTGCCTTATCTTGATTTGTATCAGCATGTATTATTTGCCAATTTGGCCCAATTTTTACTCGACAAAAAACTCGACTACGATGCAGAACTAACTTATCAGGCATACATCGATTTGGCGCCAGACAATATCTGGGCAGCTCGCTATTCGCTAGATTTGCTCGACCTTTATCAGCGTCAAGGCAAGTTTGCAGCCATGCATCAGCTGAAAAATGACTATGTTAATCAATATGGTCTTAGCAGCACTTTTTGGGTAAATGCCAGCACAGCGCAGCAAGCAGAGTTATTACCACAACTGCTTAGCTTTAGTGACGAGCATAGCCGCCGTTTGTATGCCGATGCACAAACTCAGCAAGGTGCACAACGAATTAGCGCTTTCGCACAGGCTGCCAGCGCATTAAAGACCTATTTACAATTGGCCAAATTACCTCAAGCCAGCACGTTACTCACTAAAGATATTCTTAATGACGAGTACTTGTTTGCTGACGCCAATTTTGAAGCCAAACAATATCAGCAAGCGCTTGCCAGTTATTACGCCATTGCCTATGACACCACAGCAACGTCGGCAGCCTTGCGTAAGATACAACAGCAATCGGCTTACGCAACAACCGTCACCATACGCGAAATCATTTCGCAACATGATCAAAGCCAACAAGGTCAGAACCAACAAAAACAAAGTGGTCAAAGTAATACTGATGATTACAATAAACTCATTTCACAACGTAATCAGCTAGATAAAGACTTTATCAATCAGTATCCATCTGACGAGCGTGCCTTACAGCTCGCCAGTAACGCCGCCCAATATTCGTTTGATGCTAAAAACTACATCGACCTTAAATACTTTACTGATTTTGTATTACAAGCCCACGGCATTCACACGATCAATAATGCGGCAAGCTCAGTGCAAACCGCTACGCCGTTGTCAGACTCTGCCCGTAAGCAAGTGCAGTTTGTTAGCCAGCTTTATGCCAATAGCTTGTATCAGCAAGAGCAATACGCACAGGCTGAAGAGGGTTACATTTTAGCGCTGCAATACACAGACAAGAGCACAGACTCATGGTCTGAAATGCGTAATCTGTTAGCTTCTAGCATTTACTCCCAGGCTCAAGCGGTTAAACAAACACAACCAGAATTAGCCGTAAGCCAGTTATTACGCGTTGCTCAGGCAGTGCCTGAATCAAAATACGCGGTTAATGCCGAACTCGACGCTGCAAACTTATTGCTTGAACAACAACGCTGGCAAGAAGCGGTCGACGTATTAAAACCGTTTCAGCAACGTTATCCACACCATGAGTTTAGCGCGGTCATTCCAGCTAAATTAGCTCAATCCTATGAAGCACTAGCCCAATGGGATTTAGCCGCCGAGCAGCTTTTGATCATTGTCGCCAATGAAAAGCCCGGCGCATTAAAGCGTGAAGCTCAATACACTGCGGCGGAGTATTATTTAAAAGCAGGCGATAACAGTAGCGCACTCAGCACCTTTAGAACTTATGCTAAAACCTACCCACAACCGTTTGATGTAGCACAAGAGGTTCGCTTTAAAATGAGTGAGTTTTACCGCCAAAGCGGTGAAGCTAATAAGCAATATTACTGGTTTAGACAAATCCTAAGCTTTGATCGCAAACAATTGCAGCAAGATGCGAATGCCATTCAAGCTCGTCAAATTGAACTTGCCTCTATCGCAGCATTTTCCTTGGGTGAAGCTGAACAACGCAGTTTTGCGGCAATTAAACTCAACGCACCGTTGCAAAAAAGCTTGAAGCGCAAACAAGATACGATGAAAAAAGCCATTGGTTATTATCAACAAGTGCTCGACTTTCAATTAGCCAAATACGTTCCTCATGCAACATATAACCTCGCTGAAATGTATCGCCAACTTGCAGCCGACATGATGAGCTCACAACGCCCTGGCGACTTAGATGAATTAGCCTTGGAAGAGTACGAGATTTTACTCGAAGAGCTGGCTTATCCATTTGAAGAGAAAGCCATCGAAATTCACATCAGCAATACCCAAAGAGCATGGGATGATATTGTTGATCAATGGATTGAAAAAAGCTTTGAACGCTTGGCACAAATGTCCCCTGCCCTTTATCAAAAACAAGAGTTAACGCATGAGGTTATCGATGCTATCCATTAAGTCATTATTTACCTCATCGACACCGAAACTGGCACTATTCGCGCTAGTAAGCCTTATGCTGTTACCCGGTTGTAGTACGTCACCTAGTGGCACTAACGCCAACAAGCAAACCACTACGGACCCAAGCCTAAAGGGCATGGACAAAGACATTGTCGACTTAGTTAGCCTCAATACAAAAAGTGTCAATAACAGCACCAGTATCAGTGCTGGCTCAACGGATAACCGTAATATGTATCTTGAACAAGCCTCACAACGGTTAGCCGATGTGCCCACATCGGTATTGAGTCAATATCAGCAAGCCATTAGCCACATGAAAAACCAGCAATGGCAAGCGGCGAATAGTTTGTTTGATAAAGTGATTGTTGCAGAGCCTCAATTGTCGGGCGCCTATGTCAATAAAGCCATCATAGCAATAAATCAGCAGCAATTAGATCAAGCCGATGCACTGCTCGCAAAAGCGATTGCGGTTAATAACAGCAATCCTTATGCCCACCAAATTAAAGCTAATATAGCAAGGGTACAAGGCCAGTATGCTCAGGCTGAGCAAGGTTATTTAACGGCGCTAACTCTGTGGCCTCAATACCCACAAGCACAATTAAATTTGGCGATTTTATTAGAGTTATATCGCGGTAAGTTGTTGCAAGCCCGCCAATACTACCTGGCGTATTTGGCTAATCAGCCAAATGATGAACAAGCCAAACGTTGGCTCGCTGGCGTAGAAATAAAAATTCAACGCGCAGGGTTAACATTACCCGACAATGCTAATGGAGCAGGCTAAGATGACCATGCTAAAAGTGTTTCAAACAATCTGTTGTCATCGCGCATTACCACTGGTGTTAGCCACTTGTTTACTGAGTGTATCAGCTCAGGCTACGGCCAATGATGACACTGAAAAGCAACAAGCGGTGAAACCAGCGAGCAACAAACCTGTCGTCATTCAAAGCCAAGTGACGGGCTCACAAGAGCAACCCAAAGTGCTTTATATTATGCCATGGCAAGGGATCAATAATCCGATAGACATTAACAACGAAGGCATGCGACTGACGCTGCCTGAGTTTAGGCCTATCAATCCAAAAGTATTTCGACAACAAGTCAGGGATTTTGCCAACGGCACACCAGAAAATAATCAATAAACACCCTGTAATAAGCCATTAAATAAGCCATTAAATAAACAACATGCTAGCCAAAAACTGAGTAATACCTAACAAAAACAATTGAACACCTGTAGCCATTAACGCCAATGTTCAATACGACAATAAGAGAAGGAACATCACATGAGTTTTACCGACCATATCATTGCGTTTTTACAAAATGGCGGCACATTTATCTACCCTATCGCATTAGTTTTAGTGGTCGGTTTGGCCATTACCATTGAGCGCTGGTTATATTTAAGCTCTGCACATCGTAGTAATCAGCACGCTTTTGCACTGATTAAAAATGCCTTAAAAACAGGTGACATCAATACCATTAGTCAGCATGCACAAAACCATAAAGCGCCTGTGTTTGACGTGTTGCAGTCTGGTATTGCCCGTATATCAAGTGCAAGTCGCCGTGAAGACGTAGAATACGCCATGGAAGAAACCGTGATGGAATACATGTTACGCCTTGAAAAGCGTACGCCATTTATAGCAACGCTCGCTAACATCGCCACCTTATTGGGTCTATTAGGTACCATTATGGGCTTAATCGCAGCATTCTCGGCAGTGGCTAGCGCCGATCCAGCTGAAAAAGCCAACTTATTGTCTTCTAGTATTTCTGTTGCGATGAACACCACCGCATTTGGTTTGATTACCGCCATTCCGCTGATTTTATTTCACTCAAGCCTACAGACTAAAACGGCAACCATCGTTGACTCAATTGAAATGGCAGGCATCAAACTGCTCAATTCATTGTCATTTAACAAGCAAACGGATAACAACCGAGGCTAATGAGTATGAGACGCCGTCGTCGCCCTAATACCCAAGACGCAGAACTGGATATCACCTCATTCATGAATTTGATGATTGTGTTAGTGCCAGTACTTCTGCTGAGCTTGGTGTTCTCACAAGTGCGTATTTTGAATCTGCAATTGCCGGTATTGTCTGAAGCTGAGCAAGCACAAGATGATCAAGAACCTAAAATACTCGAATTGGTGATAACCCCGGCTCGCTTAGCACTAAACTACCCAGCCGGCATGTCACTTAAACAGTTTGAACTGACTGATAACGGTTATGATTTCGCCGCGTTGTCTGTTTATCTACAAGACTTAAAGCTGACATTTCAACAACAAGGTATTGAAAAAAATGACATAGTATTGTTACTCGACCCAGCGGTTGACTATCAAACCATCGTGTCTGCCATGGACACGGTGCGATCATTTAAAGCGGTAGTGGCAGCCAATTTGGTTGATGCTGAATTGTTTCCGATGATCTCATTAGGTGATGCGCCTGCCGTTAATGATGCAGACATCGCCACACCGGCGCAGACCACTATTGGAAAACCAGTAGGAGCTAAGCCATGATGAAGCAATCGGCAAGAAGCCGCAGATTAGCTAAACACCACAAACGCTTAAAAGCTGGCAGTAAGCTCAACCTTGTTGCATTAATGGATATTTTTACCATTTTGGTGTTTTTCTTAATTGTGAATCAATCTGAAGTGCGAGTACTGCAAAATATCGAAAAAATCAGTTTGCCCGTGTCTGTTGCAGATGTACTGCCAGTTGAAAACCTGGTGATTACAGTGTTTACCGACACCGTATTAGTGCAAGAGCGCCCTATATGGCAAAAAGGTACTGATGAAATAGGCTTAACCGAACAACAAAATCCTGAGTTTATTAATGCCTTAACCAACGAATTGACCTATCAAGCCAGTAAACGCACCGAGCTTAGCGAAACCGAGCAACAAAATGGCCGGGCAGTAACCATTATTGGCGATGCATCCACGCCTTATGTTGTTCTTAAGCAAATTATGGCTGCTTGTGCTGCAACCGGTTACCGAGATATTTCGTTGGCGGTTGAACAACAAGCAAAACAAGCTAATGGTGAGGGCTAATATGACAACAGCAACCTTACACCATCACCAAACCAATCAGAGCTTTAATGATTTAGGCGACTTATTTAAACCCAGCAAACAAGACAAACTGTTTAAACAGATTTTGTGGTTGTTGCTGTTAGTTTATGTCGTCTTTGCGGTCGTAGTACCCATGCTTGAACAAATTGAACTTCCACGTGAAGTAAAAGAGCAAGTACCACCGCAATTAACCAAAATCATCTTGCAAGAAAAGCAATTACCGCCACCGGCCAAAGCAGAAGAGAGGCCAGAGGTGAAACCGCCTGAGCCAGAACCGCTGCCAAAGCCTGAGCCTGCACCACCAGATGAAAAAGTACCAGAAAAGTCTGTTGAACAAGCTGTAAAACCTCAAGTTGTTCAACCAGTAACACGTGACGCTGCAAAAGAGAAAGCCAGCACATCAGGCTTAGCGGCGATGAAAGATGAGCTTTTTTCAATGCGCGAAGCCTTTGATATTAAACCTACAGCGCAACGCAAACTTGACCAAACCACGTCTCAAGAAGTCAAAGTAAAACGTGATTTATTAGCTGGTGCGGCCAATAAACAAACTGACAGCTTGGCAAAATCAACTATCAGTAAAACTGTTGCAGCAGAATCGTTAAGTGGCAACCAAACTCAACAAATACGTTTAGCAAAAGAAGAAATATTAGCTACCCAAGGTGCCTCTGCAGAAAAAGCCAGTCAAGCTAGCCAAGGTGGGCAACGTTCTGAAGCAGCATTAAGACGAACATTAGAGGCCAATAAATCGCGGCTTTATTCGTTGTACAATCGTGCACTTCGAAAAGATCCGTTTTTAAAAGGCAAAGTGATGTTTGAAATTGTCATACAACCCAATGGCAATATCAGCAAGGTAACGATTAAATCAAGCGAACTCAATAACCCCAAGTTAGAGCGTCAATTAACCTTGGTATTACGTTCAATAAGCTTCCCAGCAGAAAAAGTCGCGCTAATGACTACTATCTGGGCTATCGACTTCTTCCCGAGTTGATGGGCATAAACCTTATATGTCGATTGATCAAAAAAAGCAGGTAATGAGAAAACTCGTTACCTGCTTTTTATTTGGGGCAATATATCAAATGATTAACTGACAAAATAATCGCCAAAACAAGGTAAATTCAGTGCAATTTTAGATCTAGAGATGCCTTGACACATTCCTCAGATAATCATTTTTTACACCTCATATCTTGTTTTCAGTCTCGGGTGATTGTATCGGAGTGAAACCTCAGGTAATCTGCTTTGTGTTAAAAAAAGCATAAATGGATATTTAGACTAATTTTTTATCTTCTTTAAGTATGACTTAAGTAAGTATCGGTAAGTTTAAATGCGCTAAAGTCCCAATAGATTATTTGGAATTCCTGTCTAGATGACAAAAAAGATAACCACACATTTAGAATCTGGTCTATTTAAGGGTAAGCCTCGCCCAAAAACGGTCCAACACCGTAATGCGACGACAACACCTGAAATGCGTCAATTTATTCAGCAATCCGATTACAGCGTCAGTCAATTATCCAAAATCCTCAATATCAGCGAAGCTACAGTACGTAAGTGGCGTAAACGTGACTCAATCGATAACACCCCAAATACCCCGCACAAACTCAACACCACACTATCTCCGATGGAAGAGTACGTGATGCTGGGTTTGCGTTATCAATTAAAAATGCCTTTAGATAGGCTATTAAAAGTCACCCAAGAATTTATCAACCCCAATGTCTCTCGCTCCGGTCTTGCCCGCTGCTTAAAGCGTTTTGGGGTCTCTAAACTAGACGAATTTGACAGCCCTTTTGTGCCAGAAAAATTCTTCAATCAGCTGCCTATTACTCAAGGCGCCGATATTCAAACCTATACCGTTAACCCGCAGACATTAGCCGACACTTTAGCCCTGCCGAGTCCAGATCCAGACAACGTAGTGCAAGTAGTGTCGTTAAGTATTCCGCCTCAATTAACGAAGCAGCAAGCCTATTCTGTTTTGCTTGGAGTCGATTTTAAGTCTGACTGGGTTTACCTCGATATTTATCAAGACAGCCATACCCAAGCGAGTAATCGCTATATAACGCATGTCTTAAAGCACGGACCATTTCATTTACGTAAGTTATTGGTTCGCAATTATCACACTTTTCTTGCTCGATTTCCTGGAGCAGGTCAACCAGCCGCAGTATCCACTAGCACCATTGATGCAGCTGGATCCCAACACCAGATAACTGAACCTCAGTTATCAAACGGAGACTCATATGAGCCAATCCAGTAATAAAGATAAGCGTTTAAACAAACGCTTAAAAGACATGCCTGTCGCGATTGTCGGCATGGCGAGTATTTTTGCTAACTCACGTTACCTAAACAAGTTTTGGGATTTAATCAGCGAAAAAATTGATGCGATTATCGACGTTCCAGAAAGCCATTGGAATGCTGAAGATTACTACAATGCCGATAAATCAATGGCCGACAAAAGTTACTGTAAACGCGGTGGTTTTTTACCTGAAGTCGATTTCAATCCAATGGAATTTGGCTTGCCCCCTAATATCCTCGAACTAACAGACACCTCACAACTTTTATCGTTAGTGGTCGCCAAAGAAGTGCTAGCTGATGCAGGTATTGATGCACAGTACGATACCGATCGCATCGGTATTACACTAGGCGTCGGCGGTGGTCAAAAAATTAATCACAGTCTCAGTGGTCGCTTACAGTACCCAATACTCAAAAAAGTATTTAAAAATAGTGGTCTAAGTGATGAAGACACTGAGATGTTGATCAAAAAGTTTCAGGATCAATATATTCACTGGGAAGAGAACTCATTTCCAGGTTCACTCGGCAATGTGATTGCTGGGCGTATCGCTAACCGCTTTGATCTAGGCGGCATGAATTGCGTGGTTGACGCAGCTTGTGCAGGTTCTTTAGCGGCAATGCGCATGGCGATTACAGAGTTAGTTGAAGGCCGCAGTGACATGATGCTCACTGGTGGTGTGTGTACCGATAACTCGCCTTCTATGTACATGAGCTTTTCAAAAACACCGGCATTTACCACTAATGACACCATTCAACCTTTCGATATCGATTCTAAAGGTATGATGATTGGTGAAGGTATTGGCATGATGGCGCTTAAACGTCTTGATGATGCTGAGCGTGATGGTGACCGAATTTATGCTGTTATCAAAGGTATTGGCTCATCATCAGACGGTAAGTTTAAAAGTATCTACGCACCGCGCCCAGAAGGCCAGGCAAAAGCATTAAGACGCGCTTATGACGACGCAGGTTTTGCGCCGCACACTGTTGGCTTAATTGAAGCCCATGGTACTGGTACTGCAGCTGGTGATGTCGCAGAGTTCAATGGTTTAAAATCAGTGTTTGCCGACGGTAATGACACTCAACAGCACATTGCTCTTGGGTCAGTTAAATCACAAGTTGGCCACACTAAATCAACAGCAGGAACCGCTGGTGTGATTAAAGCAGCGCTGGCTTTGCATCATAAAGTGTTGCCACCGACCATTAACGTCAGTAAGCCGAATCCTAAATTAAACATTCAGGACTCGCCATTTTATTTAAATACCGAAACCCGTCCATGGTTACCAAGAGTCGACAATACACCGCGCCGCGCGGGTATTAGTGCCTTTGGTTTTGGCGGTACCAACTTCCACATTGTGTTGGAAGAATATCGTCAAGAACATGTTCGAGGCGATAAGTATCGTCAACGTTCAGTGCCACAAAGTCTATTGATCCATGCTGAAAACAAAGCCGCATTACAGGCTCAATTAACCGCACTGCAAAGTGAAATTAATGCTGTTGATACCACACAGCAAAATCGCCAAGAAATTGTATTAGCCGATTTTGGTAAACGTTTTGCCTTGAATACCATCGCCCCTAATGCGGCACGCATAGGCTTAGTCGTTGCTTCATTAGCAGACTTAACCATTCAGCTGACTCAGGCGCTGGCGCAGTTAAGCTCAAATACTGCCGATAGCTGGCAATTGCCTTCTGGCACCAGTTATCGCGCAGCAGCATTGATTCATCCTGAAGCGGCAAGCCATAAAGTGGCAGCATTATTTGCCGGACAAGGGGCACAATATCTGAACATGGGCGCCGATTTAGCCTGTTTGTATCCAGAAATGCGTCAGCAACTGATGCAAGCAGATAAGGTGTTTGCCCAACATAAACAAACACCACTATCGCAAATTATGTACCCAAATCCTGCTTTTGAAGCCGAAGATATTGCCGCGCAACAGGCGGCATTAACCAATACCGCCAATGCCCAAAGTGCTATTGGTGCGGTGAGCATGGGCCAATATGCATTATTGACTCAAGCAGGTTTTAAAGCTGATATGGTTGCCGGCCATAGTTTTGGTGAACTGTCAGCATTATGTGCTGCAGGCGTTATTAGCCAAGCTGATTATTATCAATTGGCCTTTGCTCGTGGCCAAGCAATGGCGGCTACACCTAAAGATCAAGACGCTGGGGTAATGTACGCCATTATTGTCCCCGCTCAATCTGTTGACAACGGTGTTGAAAAGCTTGAACAGTGCATTAGTGCATTTGAAGGCGTCAAGGTGGCTAATTACAATGCACCAACCCAATTGGTTATTGCAGGCCCAACAGCGTCATGTACCCTAGCGGCACAAGCTATCACCACTGAACTTGGTTTTAAAGCAATCGCCCTGCCGGTTTCTGGTGCGTTCCACACTCCATTAGTGGCACATGCGCAGCAGCCGTTTGCTGCGGCAATCAATAAGATTAAATTTGCTAAGCCAAAACTAAGCCTTTATGCCAATGGCACAGGTAAAGCACATCCTAATGATCCAAAAGCAATCCAAGCAGCATTTAGTGAACATATGTTGCAATCGGTTCGTTTTAGCGAGCAACTAAACGCCATGTATGATGCGGGTGCTCGAGTATTTGTTGAGTTTGGCCCTAAAAACATCCTCCAAAAATTGGTGGAGGCTACCCTAGGCAATAAAGCAGAATCAGTCAGTGTAGTGAGCTTGAACCCAAACCCTAAAGGCAATAGTGACACTCAACTGCGCCAAGCAGCGTGTCAGCTTGCGGTATTAGGGGTGGCATTAACTGAGGTTGATCCTTACCAAGCGCCTATCGCTGAGCTTGCCAAAGTGTCACCGATGAACGTTAAGTTAACCGCGAGTAATTATATTAGTCCGGCCACTCAAGCCAAAATGCAAAAGTCATTGCAAACCGGCACCGTTACCAGCCAGACAGTGGAAGTGCCTGTCGAGAAAGTTGTGGAAAGAATTGTGGAAAAAGAAGTCATTAAAACTGAATATATTGAAGTGCCAGCAACATCCGCACCAGCTCAAGCGCCAGCATCTGCAACAGCGGCACCTTTAACGGCAACAGCTCCTATCGCTAAAGCTCAACCGGTTAGCTCAAGTGTGTCAGCGTCGACCGATAGTATCGGTGCATTTTTTGCGGCGCAGCAACAAACCGCTGAATTACATCAGCAGTTTTTAGCCATACCACAGCAATATGGCGACACCTTTGCTCACCTGATGACAGCCCAAGCACAAATGGCGTCATCGGGATTAGCCATTCCAGAAAGCTTGCAACGTTCGATGGAGATGTTCCACCAGCATCAAGCACAAACATTGCAAAGTCATACGCAATTTTTAACGCTACAAGCACAAGCAAGCCAAGCTGCGTTAGCCATGTTGCAAGGGCAAACACCAATGCCTATGGTGGCTCCAGCATCTGTACCTACATCAGTACAGCCTGCGTTTGTACAGCCAAACCAAGTTGCTCAAGCCACAACGACACCTTCGCCAGTGGTAGCACCTATTGCTCCAGCTCAGGTTCAAACAGCTCAAGCAGTTCAATCTCAACCGACAGCCAGTCAACCTGTTCAAGCTCCTGTCGCTCAGCAAGTTAGCTCAGCAGCGGTTTCTGCACCAACAGCCGGACTAACACAGCAACAAGTGTTAGACACTATGCTCAATGTGGTCGCAGACAAAACCGGTTACCCAACAGAAATGCTTGAACTTGGCATGGACATGGAAGCAGACCTTGGTATTGACTCAATCAAGCGGGTAGAAATTCTCGGCACAGTCCAAGATGAGCTTCCAGGTTTACCTGAACTGAGCCCAGAAGATTTAGCCGAGTGTCGCACCCTGGGCGAAATCGTTAGCTACATGCAAACTAAACTGCCTGCGGCAAACACAACTACTATAGCGTCAACAGGATCAACATCGGTAGTTACTGCAGCACCAGCATCAACGGGCTTAACCGCTGAAAACGTTCAGCGCACCATGTTAGCTGTGGTTGCCGACAAAACCGGTTACCCAACTGAAATGCTTGAACTTGGCATGGACATGGAAGCAGACCTTGGTATCGACTCCATCAAGCGTGTAGAAATTTTAGGCACAGTACAAGATGAGCTTCCAGGCTTACCTGAACTGAGCCCAGAAGATTTAGCCGAGTGTCGCACCTTGGGTGAAATCGTCAGCTACATGCAAACCAAATTACCAGCGGCCAACTCGGTTGCTGTAGCGTCAACGGGATCAACATCGGCAAATGCTGCTGCACCGGCAGCAACGGGCTTAACCGCTGAAAACGTCCAACGCACCATGTTAGCTGTAGTTGCCGATAAAACTGGTTACCCAACGGAAATGCTTGAACTGGGCATGGACATGGAAGCAGACCTTGGTATCGACTCAATCAAACGTGTTGAAATTCTAGGCACAGTGCAAGACGAGCTACCAGGTTTACCTGAACTCAACCCAGAAGATTTAGCCGAGTGTCGCACCTTAGGCGAAATCGTCAGCTACATGCAGACTAAATTACCTGCTGTCAGCACATTGGCTCCAGTAGCAACGGTATCTTCATCTTCATCTGCAACAGCAACGCCAACAACGGGCTTGAGTGCTGATACCGTTTTAAGCACCATGATGTCAGTAGTAGCCGACAAAACCGGTTACCCTGCAGAAATGCTTGAACTGAGCATGGACATGGAAGCAGACCTTGGTATCGACTCAATCAAACGTGTTGAAATTCTAGGCACAGTGCAAGACGAACTACCCGGTTTGCCTGAGTTGAACCCAGAAGATTTAGCCGAGTGTCGTACCTTGGGCGAAATCGTCAGTTATATGCAAACAAAATTGCCTGCAACTAACACTGTGGCTCCAGTATCTGCACCTGCAACAACTGGCTTAAGTGCTGATACCGTATTAAGCACCATGATGTCAGTGGTAGCCAACAAAACCGGTTACCCTGCTGAAATGCTTGAACTGAGCATGGACATGGAAGCCGATTTAGGTATCGACTCAATCAAACGCGTTGAAATTCTAGGCACAGTGCAAGACGAACTACCAGGCTTACCTGAGCTGAACCCAGAAGATTTAGCCGAATGTCGCACCTTAGGTGAAATCGTCAGCTACATGCAAACCAAATTGCCTGCAGCAACCGCTATTGCGTCGGTCGCACCAGCATCAACTGCAAACAAGGCTGACGTTAACACCGCGGCATTACCGCCACACAGCGAGGTAGCGCTAAAAAAGTTACCAGCGGCGGATAAACTCGTAGATTGCTTTTCAACAGACTCTTGTATTGTCATCACAGACGATGGCCACAATGCAGGTTTACTGGCTGAAAAGCTAAATGCAAAGGGATTAACCGTCGCCGTTATTCGTAACCCACAAACCATTAGCGTGGCACATTCACCATTAAGCAGCGATATTAAAAGCTATACGTTGAGCAGCATTGATGATGCCCAAATTGCACAAGTCATTGCCGATATTAAAGCCGATTTGGGCGCTGAACATGCCATTGCAGGCTTTATTCATTTACAGCCTCAAGCTACCGCTAACAGCAGCGAATTAATGTCGTGCACTGTTGCAGCAAAAGCCGCTGTCGACAACGCGTTTTTATGGGCTAAGCATCTTCATGCTGAATTTGCTAAACCAGCTCAAGGTTCGCGCTTATGCTACTTTACCGTGAGCCGTTTAGACGGCGGATTTGGTTATCTTGATAATTCTCAGCTAGCAACAGCAGAGCTCAATCAAGCAGCCTTATCTGGCCTGAGCAAAACCCTAAGCCATGAATGGCCACAGGTGTTTTGCCGCGCATTAGACATTGCCAACAATATTGATACAGCAAGTTTTGCCGATGCCATCGTTGCTGAGTTATTTGATATCGATGGTGCCAATGTTAGCGCGGACCGCATTAATGAAGTGGGGATCAGTAATCAAGGTCGAGTAACCTTAGTTGCCGGCAATGCTAGCGAACAGTTTGCACCAGCAAGCCTAAACAAAAATGACACTATTTTGGTCACCGGCGGTGCAAAAGGCGTAACGTTTGAATGCGCCCTTACCTTAGCCAAACAATGCCAATCACATTTTGTGTTAGCAGGTCGTAGCCAACATTTTGGCACCGACTTACCGGTTTGGGCGCAAGGCAAACAAGCTTCAGAATTAAAAGCCGCAGCCATCGCTTACATTCAATCTCAAGGCAACAAACCGACGCCAAAACAGATTGATGCACTCGTGTGGCCAATCAGCAGTAGCCTAGAAATCGATGCTGCGTTAAATGCGTTCAGCAAGGTCGGCGCCAGTGCTCAATATGTCTCGATGGATGTCAGCGACGCCAAAGCAGTAGCTGCCAGTCTTAACAGCCTAACGAATGCTAAGGGTGAATCATTAACCATTAATGGGGTTATTCACGGTGCGGGCGTGTTAGCCGATAAGCACATTCAAGATAAAACCTTGGATGAACTTAACCGCGTATACCACACCAAAGTGACTGGGCTTGCCAGCATTATTAATGCACTCGACCCACAACAGATTAAGCTGATTGCACTGTTTTCATCGGCGGCCGGTTTTTACGGTAATACCGGTCAAAGTGATTACGCTATGTCGAATGAAATCCTCAATAAAACTGCACTGAAACTGGCGCACACTTTACCGCAAGCTAAAGTGATGAGTTTTAATTGGGGTCCTTGGGATGGTGGTATGGTCAGCTCAGCATTAAAGAAAATGTTTGTTGAACGTGGCGTTTACGTTATTCCGCTACAAGCGGGTGCCGAGCTATTTGCTCACAGTTTATTAAGCCAACAAGGGGCACAACTGCTTATTGGCTCTGATATGCAAGGTTCATCAGAGCAGGACAACGCTGTAAAAAAGCTTAATGCGGACGCTTTGCTTATGGCCAAGGGTTCGCTGACATTTGCTACTAATACACTTGTGACTAAAGCATTTACGGCTAACGCAGTTACTACTAAGGCAGTTACGACTAAGTCATCAGCTACTGATATTATCAGTCAGACGCTGACTCGAGTATTAACCCCGGCTGAAATGCCTTTTGTTAGCGACCATTGTATTGCTGGCAATCCGGTATTGCCGACGGTATGCGCCATGCAATGGATGCGTTATGCGGCAGAAACCTTATGTCATGTGCCTGTCAGTATTGCTGAATACAAATTGCTTAAAGGGGTTATTTTTGACACCAATGAGCCACATTTGTTGCAACTGGAACTAACGCAAACTGACGCAGGGATCAGCGCGCTGATCTCCTCTCGTTTGGTAAACGATCCAAGCGCAGCCATGAAACCGCAATACCAAGCTCAATTGGTGATCAATCATGTGATATTGGCAGCTGATGTTGCTAAACCGACTGTTAGCGACAGTAGTTTGGCTCATTGGGCTAACATGACGCCATTGTTCTCAGGGGCCGAGCTATACCAAAACGGAACCTTATTTCATGGCCCACGTTTGCAAGGTATTGCTCAAGTGTTGGCATTTGATGATGCTCAGCTACTGTGCCGAGTGCAATTGCCGCAGATTAATGCCGCAGACTGCCAAGGTTTTATCCCGTCATCGGTATTAGGTGGTAGCCAAATTTTCGCTGAAGATTTGCTACTACAAGCCATGCTGGTATGGGCAAGACTGAAATACGATGCCGCAAGTTTACCGGCATCAACCGGTGAGTGTGTTACCGCTTGGCCATTTGCAAATGGTGATAAAGGTTATATTCAACTTGATGTGGTTAAGCACAGCGGCAGAATGCTGGTGGCTAACGTGAGTTTATATCATCAAGACGGCCGCCTGAGTTGCCAAATGCTCAATGCTAAAGTAACCATTAGTAAGAGTTTGAATGGGGCATTTATTCCACATCAAGCTTCTGCAGAACTATCACACAAGGACACAGTGTGACAGCCACAGATAACATGGCGCTAAAATCCATTAGTGAGCGTATTTTGCAGCAACAAACCAAGCCAATGCGCTTGGCTTTGTTGCTGAGCAAACCCAATATCGACTCGGTTAATGAGCACAAGGTTGCGATTGATAATCAGCATAGCGACGGTTTTGAACTGGCGTTATTACACAGCATAGAGCGGCTATCATCCACTGCAGATGAAATGATCAATCTTGCCGATCGGTTGTGGATAATGCCGGGGTTACTTGCCGCGAAACATGGCGTTCATGCGCATGCTTATCTCAATGGTATTGCACTTGGTAGCAATCAGGCAGAAGCAATAACACTGGCGCTGAACCATGCAAAACGTTTACATACTCAACCGCAGATTGTCGCGTTAGATAGCAATGCAAAAACCAATACGGCTAACAATGCACAAACCGCATTAGCAGCAATGGTTACCCTAGTAGAGTCTATCGCCAGTCGTAACATACCAGCACAAGATAAGGTCAACAGTCAGTATTGGTTTAGCCCACTCCACCAAAGTCGGGTTGCAGCGTTATGTTACCAAACTGGCGACGATGTTCAGGCAATGATCTTGACCCAAGGACGTGCATTAGTCGCCTCAAAGCAACTGGTTAATCCCCAACGTTTATGGCTGCCACTGTGTGCCACTTCATTGGCGCAATTGCACACTAAGCTAATGGCTTTTTCTGCACAGGTCAATTCGGCGACAGACGATTTAAGCTTACTTACACTTATCAAAAGTACATTGGCCGATTATCAAACTGATGCCCCCCTAGCCTTAGTGTTAATGGCGCAGGATCGTAGCGGATTAATCGTAGAAGTTAGTGCGATGTTGGCAATGATGTCGACTCATCTAGAGCCTGACGTTAGCGATAAGCCGCCGATAGAATATAAAACCCCAGCTGGCAGTTGCTTCTATTCTGCACCGCTTGGTGATCATGGCTTGAGTTTTGTCTATCCCGGCGTAGGTACTGTGTATCCAAACATGCTCAGTCAAATGGGATTAGTGTTCCCCAATGTGTATGCCGAACTCGAAAGCCAAGGTGACATGCAGTCGATGTTACAAACCGAGTTTATTTACGCGGCAGATAAAAACCGTGCCACACAGATGAGCTTAAGCCAATTAGCCATTGCCGGTGTTGGCGCCAGTTATATTTTAACCAAGCTGTTGCAGCAAGAGTTTGCCATTGAGCCCAGGTTTGCCTTAGGTTACTCCATGGGTGAAGCTGCCATGTGGGCGAGTTTAGATGTATGGCAAGCGCCACATACTATGATTGAAGCAACCCAAAACAGCAGTATCTTTACCCAAGATATTTCTGGAGAGCTTCGCTGTGTTCGCCAGCAATGGCAATTAACCGATGACGAACCCATTGTCTGGAACAGCTTTGTGACTCGAGCAAGTATTGATGAACTCACGCCCCATTTAACGGATTATCCACGCGTTTACATTGCCATTATTCAAGGCGATACCTGTGTTATCGCAGGTTGTGAATCCAGTTGTAAAGCATTGTTAAAGCAAGCAGGTAAACGTGGTATTACAGCCAATCGAATTACCGCAATGCATACGCCAGCCGCGCTAAATATTGTCGACGATGTACGCCAGTTTTATCAGCAACCGCTGCTGGAAAATTTACCCAAGCAATTGCAGTTTATCTCGGCGGCTCAAACAGCACCTGTCACGCTAGACTCGCACGCTATTGCACAATCGATTGCCGATACTTTTTGTCATCAGTTGGATTTTACTCAGTTAATCCACAATGCTCGAGAGCAAGGCTGCCGATTATTTGTTGAGGTAGGAGCCGATAGGCAAACCACCACCTTAATAGACAAAATCAATGCTCAGAGTGGTAACACGTCCCCAGCGATGGCGATTGCTGTTAATGCCAAGGGCGGCGACGATGTCAGCAGTTTACTCAAGTGTTTGGGACAATTAATAGCGCATCGCGTGCCGATGTCATTAACGCCCTTTTGTCGCAGCCTTGACGATGCAATTAACACATTATCTCAGCAGACGGCAATAGCCGGCGGCTCACCACTGTCTCGTTGCAGTGAAACATCATTAGAAGGAGAACCTCATTGAGTTCTCAAGCCACCCCTAAAATCGCCATTGTCGGTTTAGCCAATCAGTATCCCGACGCGGATACTCCGGCTAAATTTTGGCAAAACTTATTAGACAAAAAAGATTCGCGCAGCCAAATCAGTGCGAGCAAACTCAATGCTTCACCAAGTGACTACTTGGGTGTACAAGGCGAGTCGGACCGTTTTTATTGTGATAAAGGCGGCTACATTCAGGACTTTCAATTTAACCCTCAAGGTTATCGTATTGAACCCGACGCATTCACTGGTTTGGATGACAGTTTCTTGTGGGCAACCGACACAGCGCGAAATGCGTTAACTGATGCAGGTATTGACCTTAATCATAACGTGCTGCAGCGCACTGGTATTGTCATGGGCACCTTATCGTTCCCTACTGCCAAGTCTAACGAGCTATTTGTGCCGCTTTATCACAGCGCAGTCGAAAAAGCCTTACAGACTAAACTCCAACAGCCAAACTTTAGTCTGCAATCGTTTAATCAAGCATCGCAAAACAATGGCATTACTAATAGCAATGTAGCACCTAAAACGGTCAACCTGCGTAATGGTGCTGTTGCCCATAATGCCTCAAAAATCGTGGCCGATGCTTTAGGTTTGGGTGGTACGCAACTGAGTTTAGATGCCGCCTGTGCCAGTTCAGTTTACGCATTAAAATTGGCCTGCGACTACTTGCATACCGGCAAAGCAGACATGATGCTGGCTGGCGCGGTATCGGGAGCCGATCCGTTCTTTATCAATATGGGATTTTCGATATTTCATGCCTATCCCGACCACGGTATTTCCGCCCCATTTGATAGTAACAGTAAAGGTTTGTTCGCTGGTGAAGGTGCTGGGGTATTAGTGCTCAAACGCCTTGAAGATGCCGAGCGTGATGGCGACCATATTTATGCCTTGGTCAGTGGCATTGGCTTGTCGAACGATGGCAAAGGCCAGTTTGTGTTAAGCCCAAACAGCAAAGGCCAAGTGCAAGCATTCGAGCGCGCTTATCGCGATGCAGCAGCAATCGATCCAAGTATCACCCCTGCCAGTATTGAAGTGATTGAATGTCATGCTACGGGAACACCATTAGGCGACAAAGTTGAATTAACCTCGATGGAGCGTTTTTTTGAAGATAAACTTCAAGGTAGCGCCACGCCATTAATTGGTTCAGCAAAATCCAATTTAGGCCATTTACTCACCGCTGCAGGCATGCCAGGGATCATGAAAATGATTTTTGCGATGCGCCAAGGCGTGTTGCCACCGAGTATTAATATCAGCTCACCTATCGCCTCGCCTAATGGCTTATTTGGCCAAGCGACCTTGCCAAATGCAGTGCTACCTTGGCCCGATAAAGTTGGCAATAAAGCCCGCCATGCTGGCGTATCAGTATTTGGTTTTGGCGGGTGTAACGCTCATTTATTGATTGAGTCATATCAAGCTAAAACCGTCGCTGACAATACGCTGAATAATCATTCTCAAAATAATCATTCTCTAAATAATAATGCTCAAAATAATAACGCTCAAAATAATAACGCTCTGAACAATAGCATTCAAACTCGCAGCACGGCGTTAGTTAATGCAGAAACGCCAATGCACATTACCGGCATGGCGGCGCATTTTGGTCAATGCAGCAGTATTGATGCACTGGCGAAAAAAATCATCGCCAAACAAGCCATCTTTAGCACGCTACCCACTCAACGCTGGAAGGGCTTAGACAAACATCCTGAACTATTAGCCCAATATGGCATCACCCAAGTGCCGCAAGGCGCGTATATCGATCAGTTCGATTTTGATTTCTTGCGTTTTAAAGTGCCACCCAATGAAAATGACCGGCTGATTTCACAACAACTACTGTTGATCAAAGTTGCCGATGAAGCTATCGCCGATGCAAAACTGACACCAGGCAGTAAAGTCGCAGTGTTAGTTGCCATGGAAACCGAACTTGAACTGCATCAATTCCGCGGTCGAGTTAACTTACACAGCCAAATAGCGCAAAGCCTTAACGCTCAAGGAATCCAATTATCTACAGCGGAATATGACAGTCTTGAAACCATTGCGATGGACAGTGTGCTCGACGCCGCTAAGCTTAACCAGTACACCAGCTTTATTGGTAATATTATGGCGTCACGGATAGCCTCATTATGGGATTTCAACGGCCCAGCATTTACCATTTCTGCAGGCGAGCAATCAGTTAACCGCTGTATCGATGTGGCGCAAAACTTGTTTGCGTTAGGCTCGTTACAAGAGCCATTAGATGCCATCATTATTGCCGCTGTAGACCTGTCTGGCAGCATTGAAAATATGTTGTTCAATACCGCAAAACTTAACGCCAAAGGATTAAGTTCAACCGATTGGCTAGTGGGTGAAGGGGCTGGCGCGCTAGTGCTGCAACAAACTAGTTCTGCACACTCTCAGCTTGATAGTTACGCCAGTATCGACAGCGTTAACTTTACGCCATTGTCACAATTACCAACACAATTACCAGCCGAATTATTAGCAGATGTTGTTGAGTTAAACCAATCACCTGAATGTATATTATCGACTCAAGGTCAACAGTTTGCCCAAGGATTAGCTGATGCTGCAATCGCGGTCAGCTCAGCGCCGTTATTGAGTAAAGCTCATGATATTCTCGGTCATACATTTGCTGCTTCTGGCATGGCCAGTTTGCTGCACGGTTTAGTGCAAACTCGTCACATCGATAAACCGTCTATCAATGCCAGTGTATTCACCAGCAGCGACAATCAATACTCACAAGTTAATCTGTCTGTTTCTGCGGCGCAACAACACGCATTGCACGCTAGACTGGGCAATAATTTAACTCAACAACTGGCTACGGGCAGTAAGTTAAGTTTAATTAAACAAGTCAGTTTAGGTGGTCGAGATATTTACCAACACATTATCGACAGCCCACTTGATACCCTCGACAGTATTATCAATCAATGTGCTGATATCGCCCCAACTGTGGTCAACACCATTGAAAGTAAGCAACCAACTATTCGTGATAATAGCCGTCTTAGCGTCAATAATAGCGAGAATATCGCCGAGCCTCTTATGTCAGAAAATATGCCCGATAAAACAATTCCAAAGCAACCAAGGGTTGCCAGTATGACAAATCATGCTATTCCACCTGCACATTTAACGGCATTTCAACAAAATCAGTGGTTAGCACAACAAGCGCATTTAGCTTATTTGGCCAGCCGAGATGCAGGCTTGAAAGTAGCCGACAGTTTATTACGATCTCAATTGGCTGGTTTTAGCCATCAGACAACTGCGACTCAAGTCGCGTCTCCGGCTGCTAATACTTATGCCGTTAATGCTGCAGTACAAACCGCGGTTAAGAGTGAAACCATTAGCCCAGCTAGGTTAATCCAACCTAATCATGCTTGTGTGCCCGCTTACACTGCACCTATTCCAGCGAATAAACCGTGTATTTGGAATTACGCTGATTTAGTTGAATATGCCGAAGGCGATATCGCTAAAGTATTTGGCTCAGATTACGCCATTATCGACAGTTACTCGCGCCGAGTTCGCTTACCGACCACAGATTATTTATTGGTGTCACGCGTCACTAAACTCGATGCCACCATGAATCAATACAAACCGTGTTCAATGACTACAGAATACGACATCCCCGTCGATGCGCCGTATTTAGTGGATGGTCAAATCCCTTGGGCTGTCGCGGTAGAATCGGGTCAGTGCGATTTAATGTTGATCAGTTATTTAGGTATCGATTTTGAAAACAAAGGCGAGCGGGTTTATCGCTTATTAGATTGTACCTTAACCTTCTTAGAAGATTTACCTCGTGGCGGCGACACTCTGCGTTACGACATTAAAATCAATAACTTTGCCAGCAATGGCGACACATTATTATTCTTTTTCTCTTACGAATGTTTCGTAGGCGACAAGATGATCCTAAAAATGGATGGCGGTTGTGCGGGCTTCTTTACCGACCAAGAGCTGGCCGATGGTAAAGGGGTTATTCAAACTGAAGATGAAATAAAACATCGTCAACAAGTGCTAAATAACCCAAATAAACCAACTTTTACCCCATTACTTCACTGCAGCCAAACGGCATTTGATTATGGCCAAATTCATCATTTACTGACCGGTGATATTGGCAGCTGTTTTGGTGGCGACCATGTCGCGCATCAGTTACAAACTGGGCTGCAAAAATCGCTTTGTTTTGCCTCTGAAAAGTTCTTAATGATTGAGCGAGTGAGTCAATTACAAACACAAGGTGGTACGTGGGGCTTAGGCTTACTCGAAGGTCATAAACACATTGCGCCAGACCATTGGTATTTCCCTTGTCATTTCCAAGGCGACCAAGTGATGGCAGGCTCGCTAATGGCAGAAGGTTGTGGCCAGCTATTACAGTTCTTTATGATCCACATTGGTATGCATACTCTAGTAGAAAATGGTCGATTCCAACCATTGGAAAATGCTTCGCAAAAAGTTCGCTGTCGTGGCCAAGTGTTACCACAAACGGCTGAGCTGACTTACCGCATGGAAGTGACTGAAATCGGTATTCATCCTCGCCCTTACGCTAAAGCCAATATTGATATTTTACTCAATGGTAAAGTCGTGGTCGATTTCCAAAACTTGGGTGTGATGATTAAAGAAGATGCCGAATGTGCTCGTTATCCGCTTATCTCGTTAAACACAGCCAACACTAGCCCTGCCGTTGATTCAAACGCTAGCAGTAAAGTGATTACCAACAAAGCCCCGTTAATGGCGCAAGTTCCAGATTTAAACGCCCCGAGTAACAAGGGCGTTATTCCACTAAAACACGTTGAAGCGCCCATAGTCAGTGCCGATTCAAAGTACGCTAATCGCGTGCCTGATACCGTGCCATTTACCCCATACCATATGTTTGAGTTTGCTACTGGCGATATCGAAAAATGCTTTGGCCCTGACTTTAGTATTTACCGCGGACTTATCCCGCCGCGGACACCTTGTGGCGATTTACAGTTAACCACTCGCGTGGTTGAAATTAACGGTAAACGCGGCGAATTGAAAAAGCCATCATCGTGTATCGCTGAATACGAAGTACCAGCAGATGCTTGGTACTTTGCTAAAAACAGCCACCAAGCGGTAATGCCTTATTCGGTGTTAATGGAAATTTCATTACAACCCAATGGCTTTATTTCTGGCTACATGGGCACCACCTTAGGCTTTCCTGGGCAAGAGCTATTTTTCCGTAACTTAGACGGTGGCGGAAAATTATTACGTCATGTGGATTTACGCGGCAAAACTATCGTCAATGATTCAAAGCTATTATCAACCGTCATTGCTGGCAGTAACATTATTCAAAGCTTCACCTTTGAGTTAAGTGTCGATAACGAGCCGTTTTACACCGGTAGTGCGGTATTTGGTTACTTTAAAGGTGATGCGCTTAAAAACCAGTTAGGCATAGATAATGGTAAAATAACCCAACCATGGCATGTTGATAATAACGTCGCGGCAGACATCAGCGTTAATTTATTGGATAAACAGTCACGGGTGTTTAATCCGCCAACTAGCCAACCGCATTATTGTTTAGCGGGCGGCCAGCTTAACTTTATCGACCAAGCCGAAATTGTTGAAGCAGGCGGCAAATACGGTAAAGGCTATCTTGCTGCGTCACGCACTATTGACCCAAGTGATTGGTTCTTCCAATTCCACTTCCATCAAGATCCGGTTATGCCCGGCTCATTAGGTGTTGAAGCCGTGATCGAGTTGATGCAAACTTACGCCATCAGTACAGACCTAGGTAAAGGTTTCACTAATCCAAAATTTGGCCAAATATTGTCGGATATTAAATGGAAATATCGCGGTCAAATTAACCCACTTAACAAACAAATGTCACTTGATGTACATATCAGTGCAGTAAAAGATGAAGACGGTAAACGCATCATAATAGGCGACGCAAACCTCAGTAAAGATGGTCTGCGCATTTATGAAGTCAAAGATATCGCCATCTGTATTGAAGAAGCTTAGGCCAAAAAGGAATAATAATGACAACTCAAGTGCATAACGAAAAGCTTTCTCCTTGGCCATGGCAAGTTAGCCAGCAACACGTCAGTTTTGACCCTGTAGGCATGGATAAGAAGCTTAAAGATTTATCACAAGCGTGTTATGTGGTTAACGACACACAACAAGGCTTAGGGGTTGCTCAGCAAGCCCAAGTCGTAACCGATGCGATTACTGCAGCAAATGCTCTGCCAGTCAGCGCATTTGCCCCTGCCCTTGGCACCCAAAGCTTAGGTGACAGTAATTTCCGCCGCGTGCATGGGGTAAAATTCGCCTATCATGCTGGCGCAATGGCCAATGGTATTTCTTCTGAAGAACTGGTTATTGCGTTAGGTCAGGCTGGTATTTTATGTTCATTTGGCGCAGCAGGGTTAATTCCATCTCGAGTTGAACAAGCGATTAACCGCATTCAAGCCGCGCTGCCAAACGGGCCTTATGCGTTTAATTTAATCCACAGCCCAAGTGAACCCGCACTTGAACGTGGCAGTGTCGAGCTATTTTTAAAACACAAAGTGCGTACTGTTGAGGCATCAGCCTTTTTAGGCCTAACCCCACAAATTGTCTATTACCGCGCAGCTGGCTTAAGCCGTGACGCACACGGTGATGTGCAAATAGACAATAAAGTAATTGCGAAAATCAGCCGTACTGAAGTGGCGATTAAGTTTATGCAACCTGCGCCAGTTAAAATACTGCAACAGTTGGTGGATGAAGGACTTATTAGCGCAGAACAAATGGAGCTGGCTCAATTAGTTCCTATGGCTGATGATATTACCGCTGAAGCAGATTCAGGCGGTCACACAGACAATCGGCCATTAGTCACTTTACTGCCGACCATTTTGGCATTAAAAGATGAAGTACAAGCACAGTACAAGTATAAAACCCCTATTCGGGTTGGCGCCGGTGGTGGTGTTGGCACGCCTGACGCAGCACTGGCGACTTTTCATATGGGCGCAGCCTACATTGTTACCGGTTCAATCAACCAGGCTTGTGTAGAAGCGGGAGCCAGCGAGCATACTCGTAAATTACTGGCCACCACCGAAATGGCCGATGTGACGATGGCACCTGCTGCCGATATGTTCGAAATGGGCGTTAAGCTGCAAGTCGTAAAACGTGGCACCTTATTTCCAATGCGCGCCAACAAGTTATACGAAATTTATACCCGCTATGACTCTATTGAAGCCATTCCAAGCGACGAGCGTGAAAAGCTTGAAAAACAAGTATTCCGCTCAAGCCTGGATGATATTTGGGCTGGCACGGTAGCGCATTTTAATGAGCGCGACCCAAAGCAAATTGAGCGCGCTAAAGATAATCCTAAACGTAAAATGGCGCTGATTTTCCGTTGGTACTTAGGTCTGTCTAGCCGTTGGTCAAACACTGGTGAGCTTGGTCGCGAGATGGATTATCAAATCTGGGCTGGTCCGGCACTCGGCGCATTTAACGCATGGGCTAAAGGCAGTTATTTAGATGACTACACCCAGCGTCATGCAGTAGACTTAGCCAAACACTTAATGCATGGCGCAGCTTATTTGGCCCGAGTTAATTTATTAACAGCACAAGGTGTTAGCCTTCCGGTAGCATTACAACGCTGGCGCCCAGTTGATCAAGTAAAGTGATCGACCAAGTGAATAGATTGATCTCGCTTTATTGCGAGATCAGCTAGAAAGATAGGAACCGACATGAGCGATACCCAGAAACTCGATTTTTCAGCGATTAATGACCCAACATTGGCATCCTTTAATCAACAAAAAAATCTGATAAAACGCATGCTTAAAGGCAACAGCGCAACTTGCAGCGACTGTAATAAACCACTAACACTGCAATTACCGCCTAATACTAAAAAGGCACCAAAAAACGCTAAAGCCCCAGGGATTTATTGCGCTAAAGGTTGCACTGATATCGAGCTAGACATGGAAGCCGTAGCGTTAATGCAATAGCATTAATACCCATTTAATGTCTTCATAAAAAAATGACCCTCTTTAGTAAGAGGGTCATTTTTTTCGAGTATTCTTTATTGCACGGCCTAACGTTATTTAGCCAGCCATTGCTTAACGATCTTTGGGTTACCACAAAGCTGTTCAATCGGTTTATCGCCGGACAGCGCAGCCTCAAATACAGTAAATGGTACATTTGCCCATAAGCTCAACTCAAAGGTAGTATTTTCTGTCACCACGCCTACGCCTTTAGGTGTCCCTGTCATCACAATGTCACCATCATTTAAGCTCATAAACTCACTGACAGCGTTATAAATAGCGTGTGGCTGGTACATCATTAATTGCTGATGACCTAATTGCGTCACGGCATTATCAATGGTTAATTGAAAGCACCAATCTTTTATCTCTGCGGTTATAGCAATAAATTCGCTGAATAACGCCGAACCATCAAAAGCTTTAGAACGCTCCCACGGTAAGCCTTTAGTTTTTAAATTGGTTTGCAGCTCACGCTTAGTCATATCAAGCCCAACACCAACCGCACTAAACTGACCATTATTCACCATAAAGCATAATTCGGCTTCATAATGTAAAGGCTCACCTAAGTGACTACACAAAGTAGTGGTAATGGCTGAGTTTGGTTTAAGGAACACCACCATATCATCAGGAATTTCATTACCGAGTTCGTCAATATGCTCAGCATAATTACGCCCAATACAAATGATTTTTGATGGCGAGACGAGGCGTACTTGCCCATCTGATTGCGTTAGCGAAACGGATTGTAAACTCACATTAACCTCGAATAATTGAAATAGTGATAAGAGTA
Source organism: Shewanella sp. SR44-4 (assembly GCF_014163715.1). Taxonomy (NCBI): domain Bacteria; kingdom Pseudomonadati; phylum Pseudomonadota; class Gammaproteobacteria; order Alteromonadales; family Shewanellaceae; genus Shewanella; species Shewanella sp. SR44-4. Next base: position 43,636 of record NZ_JACJDU010000010.1, read on the forward strand.
ATCCTTCTAACAATAAAGCGAATTATTTCAAAATAGAACAACGACTCTTTTTAAATCATACCCAAAGCATTATCGCTTGCCTATTAGATTGTGAATGGTTCAATGATATTGCTCATTAATCATAATCAATTGGCACACATGCTCAATATCTATTTGGATTGAAAAAGTAAAATATAACTATAAAAACAAAGGTATATTTCTATTTTTACACAATGCCATTTACATTATTTTAACAACCAACTACTCTAGAGTTTGTCACTATTGGACAAAAATCATGCTTGATTAAGTATTAATACAGTAAGAATGACGTCAGAAAAATAACAATATGAGAGACTAAATGACAATATTCGAATTGACAATCAAACAAAAAATAGCATTAGGATTTGCCTCAATTGGCTTATTACTGCTTGCTGGAAGTAGTTTTTTTTATCATTCCTTGAGTAAAATTCAAACAGCCAATATTAATATCGAAACGTTAGCAGTACCGGTACAAAACCAGTCAAATGCCTTACAAATTACCTTATTAAAAATGGCTAAAACCGGCAGTTTAGCTTATTCACAAATCGATAATGACAATATTGACCTCAGTTATAAGCAGTTCAAGCAATTGCAACTAGAGTTCAGAGAGGTATTAAAGACATTATCTGCAAAAGTTGCTGATCAACCCACAATGCTTCAGTCATTAACGCAAGCTCAAAAATCATACCAGCAGTACGAACAGCAATCGCACATCATGTTCAGCGCTAAACTTGAAATAGGACAAAACCGCGACAGCTTCAGCGCGTTAAAACAACAATTTGATAATGTTCGAATTAATGCCAGTAACAATATGATTGATTTAGAACTGATAGAAGCCCCGTCGGGCGAGCAGCAGTTATTAAACGAAGTCATTGGCGGCGGAGTACGCATCGACGATATGCTATTTACTCTGGGCAATACCATGACAGAACTTGGCCGATTAACCTCTATTGATGCCGTTAATATTCATAAACAAGATGTGGCCATGTTATTAGGTAATATTACGGTTAATGGCAACTACTTAACCCAACAAGCAGAGCCTTTGGGTGCAACTGCGCTATTTGTAGATTTTGACACCAACTTGCAAGCAATTAAACACTTCACCGATAACCCTGGTAGCTTGTATCTCGCGCAACAAAATGTCGTCAATCAGCAGCGCTTAGCTGAGAATAGCAACCTGCAAGCCAACACCTTTTTTGATGCAACTAACACTCAGTTAGATCAATTGGTCAAACTTGCCAATGAAAGATTCCATCAATTACAAATGGTTGCGATTGATGAAGTGAGTACCGCACAAACTTTTGCTATTACAATGGCAGTGGTGTTTGTGTTAATGGCGATGTTTATCTATTACTTTACCTCAAAAGCCATGTTAGGCCCTCTACAAGCCATTAACAGTGCATTATCGCGCATTGCCAGCGGTGATTTATCTCGGAGATTAACCAAACGAAATAATGATGAATTTGGCGAGCTGATGGATAACATCAATAAACTGTCTGACGATCTAACTAATTTATTGCAAGCCATTAGCCGTGATGCACACTTGCTAGATGAATCCGCTCTTCGCTCGCAAGCGCAAAGCGAGACAATATCTCATTCGGCCGCCGGACAAATTAACAATATTAATCAAGCTAAACAGCTTGCAGAGCAAATACATCACAGTTCAAATCAGGTCAATGAGCAAGCTTCAGAATCTGAACAACATGTTAAATTAGCCTCTTCGCAAGGAGTACAAATAAAAACCATTGCTAATGATAACCGTTTCCGTATTGAAGCCTTATCAACCAGCTTGCGCGACTCAGTCGAGACCATGGCAAAGCTCAGTCAACACAGTGATAATATTGGTGGGATTTTAACCACCATCAGTGCGATTGCCGATCAAACTAATTTGTTGGCCTTAAATGCTGCTATTGAAGCCGCTAGGGCCGGTGAGCATGGGCGTGGATTTGCCGTTGTTGCTGATGAGGTGCGTTCATTAGCCTCTAGAACGCAATTAGCAACCGCCGAAATTCAAACCATGATTAGTGCCTTACAACAAGAAACAACCTATGCCGTGACAGCCATCTCACAAGGGCAAATACAAGCCAGTGAATGTGTAGAACAAAGCCAGTCGTTGCATGATGCAATCGAACAAATAGAGGCGGCGCTTAGCACCATTAATGGCATGAGCCAAAGCATTACTCATGCAGCCAATGAACAAGTAAGCCATAGCCAACAAATAGAGCAAACGATGACTCAAACAGCCGATTCAGCAGAACAAAATGCCCATGAGTCAGCTTCAATGACACAGCAAAGCCAGCAATTAAATCAATTAGCTCACTCACTTACCACCTCTGTTGAACGCTTTAAACTCTAATCAGTAGCGTAATAAAATCTTTAATAAGAGACACAATAAAATAGGCCAGTAATCGCAATGATTTCTGGCCTATTTTGACGCTGAAAAAGATGCTGTGGTATATCGTCTATTTCTTACCTAAGGTCCCTACAGCAAAGCGCCTGATAATAGATCGAACCATTAACACTGACTGGCCCAATTCACTACTGTTATGTAGCGATTTTTCTGATGAAGCTTTAGTAATTTCTGCAGAATCAGCAATATCAATAATTTGCTGATTAATATGCTCAGCTACTGCACTCTGCTGCTCTACCGCCGCGGACATATCTAAAGTAAGTTGGGTGATTTGTTCAACGGATTGGTTAATCGACGCTAATGCATTACGTGTTTTATCAACAATTTCAACACCTTTACTGGCCGCTTGTTCACCACTAACCGACACTTGAACGGCATTACTGGCTCGCTTCGTTAATACGCTCACAATGCTGTGAATTCTGTCGGTGGATTCGCGGGTTTTCAGTGCTAGGGAGCGCACTTCATCTGCAACAACGCTAAAGCCACGACCTTGTTCTCCCGCCCTTGCTGCTTCAATCGCGGCATTTAAGGCCAACAAATTAGTTTGGTCGGCAATACTCGAAATCAGGCTGGCGGCTTGTCCTATCTCACTTGTAGATTCAGATAACTCGCGTACTGTTTTGGCGATATCCGCGACAGAGAGATTTAACTCATCAATAGATTGCTTAGCTTCATTAGCCAGTTGAGCCCCTGCATTAACATTGTCTAACGCTTCTTTTGCACTATAAGCATTACGTTCAACGTTCGCGGACACTTCTTGGATAGCAGTGGACATTTGGGTAATTGCCGAGGCAATTTGTTGTGTTGCTCCACTTTGTAAGCTCACCGCTTTAGCCGTTGACTCAGCCTCTATTTGGGTGTGTTCGACAATGCCATCTAATGATTTTGCAGCATCTTCAATCCGCGTCATCGCAGTACGACAACGGGCAACTTCGCAACCCAACGCTAATTTTGCCTGCGCTTTGGCGCCAAAGTCAGCAAAATAGGTTTCTGCAACAATGAGATCTGTAAACGAATTAGGATTAAGTTGGACCACTTCATACCAATCTTGTTGCTGTTTATAGCCCAACCATGCCGTTGATACTACAAGCGTGAATAACCCTATTGCACCAGGGAGAACGCCCCAAAATTCAGTTAATACAAGGGAAAAAATAAACATGGGTAACCAAGCCGGTAATAATTTAATGACTTGATGTTTTATTTTTGCATGAAGTGGTCTTGGTGACTTTTTAGCTTTTATTCTGGCATAAGCCGCTTCAGCACGGGCAATTTCGCTTGGTAATGCAGTCACCCTAACGGACTCGTAACCGGCGACTTTATTATTATCAAATACTGGCGTAACAAATGCACTAACCCAATAATAATCACCATTTTTACGGCGATTCTTAACCAGCCCCATCCACACTTTACCACTAGAGATACATGCCCACATATCCTTAAATACTTCACTTGGCATATCAGGATGACGCACAAGATTATGTGGCTTACCAATCAATTCATTTTTGTCGAAGCCGCTGACGTCAACAAAAGCATCATTGCAGTAGATAATATGACCGCGCAGATCGGTTCCTGAAATTAAACGAACATCATCATCGAAGTGGTACTGATTAAGGGTAATGGGTTGATTATTGCGCATAGGCACTGACATCCTTGTCTCGGTATAGTGAATAAGAAAACTCATTAATGCTATCTGTTACACCAAAGGTGCATAGACAGAACTTCCATTTAATAAGGTGGTTGAGAAATGTCATCACTAATGTGAGTGTGCCATATCCCTATTTATTATAAGTCATTATAGTTTGATATGTATTTGAAAATTGTCAATTAAATAATTAATTTAACCCTAATACTTACCACTCGCACAGTGATATAGATAAATTCTGCTAAGACGTTTCTCTCGATTTACCCAAGCGACTACCCAGGGCAGAGCTTAACAGGTTAACTGCAAAAGTGAGTTATTACTTAAGGGGATATAGTGGTGAAGGCTTAATATGTGAGGCAATGTATTGCCCCACATATTAATTTGACGCTCAAATGATCCAAGTCGTGCTCTCAATCAGCTAACAATATTCAATTTGAGCAGCAACAGGGCCATTTACACAAAACAAACATCAATGTACAAATGTATTAAGCGTATTCTTGCATAAAATCGTCAAGGTTATCGTTGATGATTTCTATCTCGTCACCGCTAAATTGCGCAATATGAAACAAGGCTTCGCCTTCATTGGTCACGGGAATATTACTGTTGCCAATAATAATTCCGTCTGTCGGCGCTAGCAATGGCAATGGTTCACCACCCAAAGGGTTAACGATATTGGCTAACACCTGCCCTTTAGAGACGCGCTCACCCAATTTAAGCTTAATATTTACTAATCCATCAGACTCACTGCGGACCCAATAACTGCGGCTGGCATTGACGCTGGTACTTTTGGTTTTAATTTTGCCTTTAGTCATACTTAAACAGCGCATCACATTGATAACACCATTAACGCCAGATTTAATCGACATATCACTAAAGCGCAGTGCTTCACCTGCTTCATATAAAATACAAGGAATATTCAGGCTGTTGGCATAACCACGCATTGAACCCTCACGTGCTTTTGATGACATTATCACCGGAGCACCAAAGGCATTTGCCATGTCGAGCATCACTTCATCGTCGGTGTCACAACGGATCTGCGGTAAATTATCGCGATGGATAGCACCGGTATGCAAATCGACAATATGGGTTGCACGTTTCACTAAAATACTGCTGAATAAATGGGCTAAACGACTCGCTAGCGCACCTTTAGCAGAGCCCGGAAAACAGCGATTTAAATCGCGACGATCCGGTAAATAACGAGATTGTTGAATAAAACCAAACACGTTAACGATGGGAACAATTAATAGGGTTCCCGTTAAGGTTTTAGCATTAACACGACCGAGCAAACGTCGACATATTTCAATGCCATTTAACTCATCACCATGGATTGCTGCACAAACCAATAAAACAGGTCCCGCTTTAGTGCCGTGAAACACTTCAACGTGCAAATCCATCGGTGTATCGTTATACAGTTTTGCTGCGGGCAATTTGACACTTTGTTGAGTGCCTGCCGCTACGCTAACATCACCGATAACAAACGGTTCATGCTTTTTTACCATTAACCAACACCTTTCGTTTTTGAACTGGTGGATTTAACGTTTTTCTCAATAAACTGAATGATTTTTTCAGCAACATCAATGCCAGTAGCTTTTTCGATACCTTCAAGACCAGGAGATGAGTTAACTTCCATCACTAATGGACCGTGTTTAGAACGTAAAATATCTACGCCAGCAACATTTAAACCCATTGTTTTAGCGGCACGTAACGCGGTTGAGCGCTCTTCAGGCGTTAATTTAACAATGCTAGCAGAACCACCACGGTGTAAATTAGAACGGAACTCGCCAGGTAATGCTTGGCGTTTCATCGCGGCAATCACTTTGTCACCAATAACAAAACAACGAATATCTGCACCACCGGCTTCAGCGATATATTCTTGCACCATGATATTAGCTTTTAGGCCCATAAAGGCTTCAATAACAGATTCAGCCGCTTTGCGAGTTTCAGCTAAGACAACACCAATACCTTGGGTTCCTTCAAGTAGCTTAATCACACAAGGGGCGCCACCGACCATGTCTAATAAATCGGGGATGTCTGCCGGTTTATTGGCAAAACCTGTTACTGGTAAACCAATATTTTTACGTGATAATAGTTGCAATGAACGTAACTTATCACGTGAGCGAGTAATCGCGACCGACTCATTTAATGGATGTGTTCCCATCATCTCAAACTGGCGCAATACCGCGGTGCCATAAAAGGTGACAGATGCGCCAATACGCGGAATAACCGCATCAAATTTTGGCAGTTCTTCACCGCGAACATGGATGCTAGGCGCATTCATGTTGATGTTCATATAACACTTTAATGGGTCAACAATATTGACAATATGACCACGAGCTTCAGCAGCTTCTTTTAACCGACTTGTCGAGTATAAATTCTTATTTCTCGACATTATTGCAATATGCATTTGTTATTCTCCTGCTAGAAATGATTCTGCTGAATTAACCAAAAAACGCCCTTCTAATGCGCGGCGTCCCAATAACATTCTAAATTTCATGTGATCTCTATTGGTTAACGTCAGTTCGATGTCAAAAAGCTGATCACCGATTTGGATCGGCGTTTTTATCACGTAGCGTTTCGTTACATGACCACCAGAGTCACTAACATCTCGGCGATCAAATACATGAAATTCACATACGACTTCACGATCTGAACCTTGGTCAGGATGAAGCCAGACTCGAACCCATTTTTGGTTTTCTTTTTGAAACGGTTTTATTTTGAACGCATGTAAACAAGATGTTTTTGCGCCAGTATCCACTTTGATTTTGACTCTTTCGTTGCCAATATCAGGAAAAGTGCCCCATTCACGCCAACCCACAATACCGAGGGAATGTTCAGTCATGGTCAATCCTTTCTTGTAGAGGAATTATTCATTCCAAAGTGTTATCTTTCTATAAATTCAATATTTGAGCAGACGCCACAATTAAGTTTTTGATTGCACTGCTCAACGTATACGCTTTGTTAACCAAACGTTAACCGACAAAGTTTTTGTCAAAAATATAGCCTTCAAAACAATTTTAACACCAACACTTTATTTATATCAAACTAACATTAACAACATATCTAAAAAAAATTTCTATGTCAGTAAGTTACAACAACAACACGACCATACCTAAAGCGCCAAAAACTAACGTTTACCTTGTTTTTTAATACAAAAAATACAGAGTTAACATTTAAATGTTCAAATAACGTGCACAATATTAATGGCTTAAATCAACCCTAGCTATTTCACTCAGAGTAGACATTGTTTAACATGATAGCCAAATTATAACATTAATATCTGCATCGCTATTGTAAAAAAAAGGTACCGTCATGTTCAGTCAACATAGTTTCGATTTTTTAAACAGTCTAGCAGTTAACAACGATAGAGAATGGTTTAAAGCCAACCAACAGCAATACGAAGATCAAGTGAGAACGCCAGCTTTACAGTTTATAGAAGCCATGCAAGGACCTATTTTAGCGATGTCGCCACGATTCATCGCCGTGGCTAAAAAAGTTGGCGGCAGTCTAATGCGTCCACAACGCGACAGTCGCTTTAGCAAAGATAAAACGCCTTATAAAACCAATGTCGGTATTCAGTTTAAACACTTTCAAGCCAAAGATGTCCATGCTCCGGGGTTTTATGTTCACATCGCTAATGATGAATGCTTCATTGCCGCGGGTATTTGGCACCCAGAATCAAAAGATCTCAATGCCATTCGTCATTGTATTGATGAAAACCCTAATGCTTATCAAAAAGCATTAACTCAACTATCACAAGCAGGATTTGAATTAACGGGAGACAGTTTAATTAGACCTCCACGAGGATTTGATAAACATCACCCAATGATTGACGAGCTCAGGCGCAAAGACTTTATTGCCATCAAACCAATTAGTTCAGAACAAGTATGTCAGGCTGATTTTGTTGAATTTTGTGCACAAGAATATCAACATACCCGCGCGCTAATGGCCTATCTATGTTTTGCATTAGATTTAGACTTTTAGTGAGAGTGAATCATAACATCATCATAGAAGCGTCGTTTCGACGACGTGAATAAGCGTATTTAACCTGAACTCGGGATAAGGAATGAACTTAGCTATTTAAAATCAGCATGTTAACCAAGCTCACTTTCAAGCTTGTCATTTGTTATGCTAACAAGGCGAATTGACACGTCAATAGCTAGCCTATTGTAAGTCGATTCAACACAGTTAGCAGGACAAAGGGCTGTTTGAAAGGCGTTTATTATCCCGAGCTCAGGTTATTTAACACAGAACGCGGGTGATAACCTTTGAGAATTATTTAATATTACAAGATTATCGCTAAGGTATGATGTCATTTTGACCAACATAGTTTTAGCTCATCATTTAGATAAGCCGTGTTAAACTAGCAAGAAATAGTCCCCTGTACAGCATCGGTTATGTGCTGTGCGGCAATATCAGGTCAATTCATGAGTCATAATATTCCCGCCATGTCTAACGCAACCACATCAGACGAGACACATGCGCAAGAAATAGCTGCGACGACACCAGCACAAAAGCGAGCCCTAAGTTATTCAACCACTATTGAGACACTGTTTAATCAGGTTATGAGTACCAACATGCCTGCCGATCGAATCATTGGCCAATATTTTCGTGAACATAAAAAACATGGGTCAAAAGATAGGCGAGTGATCCGCGAAAGTTTGTTTGGTCTATTTCGCTGGTGGGGCTGGTTAAAGCAATTAAATTCAAGCCAAAAACACACTACATGGTTTCAACAGCTAAGCACATGCGCGATGTTGGAACAACATGAATGGAATGACGTTACTACTGCCTGGAATGACTTCGCAAGTTGGCCTCAAACCCGCCCGGACCAGGTTGAACTGATAAATACCCCTTCATTAAATGACAAATTAACCGCCTTTATTAATGTAAGTGGCATTGATACCTGTCAACTAACCCAGTTGTTACCACAATGGTTTTGGCAACTTTGCCCTATTGATGATGTTGATCAATATGCTGTTGTTAATGCAATGAGCAGTCGACCTCCGATCTGGGCTCGTGCACAAACATTATCAACAGAAAAAGTGATCGAATCTCTTCGACAAGCGGGCGTTGAAGCAAAAGCGAATAGTTACTTTTCTGATGCCATAAATTTAGGTCATAAAAGTATTAATCTAAATGAAATAAATGTTTATAAACAAGGTTATCTTGAAATCCAAGATTTAGCCTCGCAAGTAATTGGTCAAATTTGTCAACCAAGTAACCATGAAAAATGGTGGGATGCTTGTAGTGGTGCTGGCGGCAAAACACTGCAATTATATTCATTAATGTTGCAGCAAAGCTCTGCCTTAACGGGCAGTATTATTGCATCTGATATTCGAACTAAACCGTTGGAAGAGCTACGCAAGCGTGCCAAACGTGCAGGTTTTGATAATATTAGTGTTGCACCTTGGAAAGGCGACGTATTGCCTGTAGATGCGAATACCTTTGACGGAGTGTTAGTCGATGCACCCTGTAGCTGCACAGGTACTTGGCGTAGAAATCCAGATATGCGATGGCTTGATGATGCCAGTGCAGTAACAGATAAACCGATGCTACAGCTAACCATTTTACGACGTAGCGCAGTGGCAGTAAAAGTAGGCGGTAAATTGGTTTATGCTACGTGCTCTTTATCACCTAGTGAAAATGAACAAATTGTAAAAGACTTTTTATCAGAAACATCCGAGTTTGAACTTGAACCGGTCATCCATCCTTTTACTGGGCAACCGTGTAATATGCTGACAATTTGGCCTCAGCAAGCCAACAGTGATGGCATGTTTGTCGCAAAAATGCGCCGCAAATAGTACGCCTAGCCGAAAGAGAATTAAAATTTCCCACTAAAAAGCCATCATATCGATGGCTTTTATTATTGCAAGCTAATGGTTAACGGGCTATTTTCGATGTAGGCGTAATATTAATTCAGCTTCTGCTTTAGGTAACTCACACTCTTGCATTAACTCTTCAATACCGGCCCCCAAACCCACCATTTTTACTGCCCTAGAATATAATTTGGCTTGAGGGTCTTGCTGGCTAGCTTCTTCCAGCATATCAAATTGCTTGGAGAGTTTTTTCTCTAATTCGACAACACGCCTTCCTACACCAATAGTACCACTGCGCAATTCGTGTAGTTCACGTTTAACAGCTTCCCGCTGACGGTCGCTTTCTTTTACTAGCACTGTTAGGGCATTAACTTTAGTTTTTAATTTACTCGACTGTTTTTGTAAGTAAAGTACCAAACCAAGACATGCAATAACGTACACTAAAGCTGCAATTAGAAATTCATCACCCATTAACATACCTTTGTTGCTTCAACCAAAAAAACAAAATTAAAGCCAAAACAAAAAGCCAACAGTAATTCGGTTGGCTTTTTTCATCAGATTACGATTAAATTTGTGTTAACTCTACCCACTCATCATCAGATAATAATTTATCCAAGTCGACTAGAATCAATAATTCGTTATCGCGGTTGCTCACGCCTTGAATATATTTAGCGCTTTCTTCAGTGCCCACATTCGGCGCGTTATCAATTTCTGAGCGACGTAAATAAACCACTTCAGCGACACTATCAACTAAAATCCCGATCACTTGTTTTTCAGCTTCAATAATAACCACTCGAGTAGAATCATCCAGTTCGGCTGATGGCAAACCAAAACGTGAACGAGTATCGATAACCGTTACCACGTTTCCGCGTAAGTTAATAATACCTAAAACATAATCTGGTGCACCTGGTACAGGAGCAATTTCGGTGTAACGTAATATTTCTTGAACTTGCATTACGTTAATACCGTAGGTTTCATTATCTAGCTTAAATATAACCCATTGTAATACTAAATCGTCTTTAGCTGCAGTAGCCGCTGCTACACTTCTAGAATTGCTCATAGTTAACCTCGGTCAATCGAATCCTGACAACCTAAACCTGCATCAAGCATTTTGATTAATGCTTGAACATGTAAAATGCCACACATTTGTTGTTTTACTACCCCAGCAAGCCAAGGACGCTTACCCGGTTTCTCACGCCAATTGACGTGTGATTTATCTATTTTAACGGCGTTAACTAACGATTCGCACGTTAATCCCCACTGACTATCTTCAAGCATAACAAGATATTGATAATTTACTGTCTGTGCTAATTCTGGAGTATATTTTTCAGGCATCACCCACGCGCACGTATCAACCACATTTATTTTAGTATCTCGGTGGGTTTGCACCCCTTTAAACCAAGATGGCCTACCGATAAGATGGCTTATCTTCTCTATTTTTATAATCCCACCCAAACTCACCAATGGCACAGCGAGTGTTAACCCTGCTACATTGAAGAATAACACCTGAAATTCATCTTCAAGTAACTCTTGCAAATCATGAGTAATACTGGGCGGTTGGTGTCCAACCTGAGTCTGTGGCGCATTGTGCTCTTGCGTCGGCGAATTCTCTACCAACTGTTCATGCTTAATAATAGCGTCTTTTATATCAGCATGTGAACTTTCGTTATTGTTTATATCGACTAACGGCTTGATTTCTTTATTCGTTAATTCTGTTTGTTGTATTTTTGCACGACTAATGCCAACTTCAGGCTCAATATGAGTGATAGCCTGACGAACTCGTTCTGCACTGGCTTTAATCTGTTGCGTTAAATCGGTTTCTACTCTGGGTTTAGACACAGCAGATAATAATTTTTCAAGTGCCTGTTTATCGACACTGGTAGTTGGCTCTGCATATTGCCTAGCAATGACAGGAGAGGCTTTAGATGATGTTAGTTGTGAATAATGTGCCGATAACGTCATTTCAGCCGACATACGAGTCGGTTTGTCGTCGTTAATAATGGACACTTTATCGGTGATGTCATTAACGGAATTAACAGAAAGACTTGGTTTTACCTCAAGGCTTTGCTCAGTAATCGGTTTAGGCGATTCCTGTAATAAAAGACTGAAATAATCAAAAACAGTTTCATCAACCGATTTTGACATGAGTAAACTCCTGAGAAAATAAAAAATCCAGCAAACGATTATATGCTTTTACACCTCGGCTACTGGCTGAATAATGTGATGCGGGTAAATGAGCCAAACTTGCATCTCTAAATTTTGTATCTACAGGTATTACATCATTGGGCCACAGTGTTGAAGCATATTTATCCTGCAAAAATTGTAACGCTATTGGGGACGCTTTAGTGCGCTTGTCATACATTGTAGGTAATACGGTATAGCTATAACGGGTTTTCTTAGAACGCCCCATTATTTCCATGGTTTTCACCATACGTTCGAGTCCTTTTATCGCCAAAAACTCAGTCTGAACAGGAATAATAATGTGATGACTTGCTGCTAATGCATTAACCATTAACACCCCTAATACTGGCGGACAATCGATAATAGCAACATCATATTTATCTTCAAGCAATGACAATAAGTTACGTAACACCAACCCCATTCCTTCTTGATGACCTAGTGACCTATCAAGTGTCGCTAACGCCATATTAGCCGGAATGATATCAAGCCCTTCAATTTGAGTTGGAAGCACATTTTGTAAAATAAACTCTTGGGTCAGTGTTTGATGATTCAAAAAAACATCATAAAGCGAGCAAGGCACTTCGTCTGAATCAATACCTAAGTAATAGCCCAATGAAGCATGAGGATCGGTATCGATTATCAACACTCGTTGGCCACGTTTAACCAATGCTCCGGCTAAACTGGCTACTGTGGTGGTTTTACCTACCCCACCTTTTTGGTTAGCTACCGTCCATACTTTCAAAGAAGCCTCTCAACTCATTATAATGATATTGTTATGGTAAATTGACTACTGCTTGTGTTGTTTATCATCGCGGGTTGTTACACGGATGCCACCATTAGGTAAACGGATCACTTTAACCCCCTGAGCATCTTCTGACACTATGACTTCTTGATCATTTTGTTCAGCAGAAACATCAGTATCGTGCTCAACCTTATCAAGATCAGTAAGCGGTGCATCATCTAAAGAACCCGGACCAAACAGCACACTTTGTGCTTGTTTTTTTCCTGCTGACGCTATGATTGCTTGAGTTTGTTCAGGATGTTGAGTTAACCAATTAGCAATATTCGCGGCCTGATCATCGGGTACCATCAATAACACTTGAGACGCCGTTAATCGTGCTACATCCTGCTCTAATAAAGTCACTTTTTGATCAGCGTCAATATATAAACCCGCTAATACTACTATGGCAATAAAGGACAAAAAAAATCCCAGTTTTTGCTTCGTCTGCAATGAGTATTCTGGCTTAGCCACGACTAGACTCTTTTAAAATAGCTTCAGCCATATTATCTAATGAAATAGAGTGAGTTGCGATACCGGTTGATGCTACAGCTTGAGGCATACCATATACCACGCAGCTTGCTTCATCCTGCGCCCAAATAGTGGCACCGACAGACTTTAACATTCTGGCACCTTCTCTACCGTCTGCGCCCATTCCCGTTAATACAACCGCTAAAACATCACCGCCAAAAGCTTTGGATGCTGATGCAAAAGTAATATCAACACACGGCTTATAGTTCATTTCTTGGGTTCCGGAAATGACTTTAAGTCTTCCAGAAATACCGCTTCGCTCAATCATGAGCTGCATGCCTCCGGGCGCCAAATAGGCACAACCGGGGCGCATGGCATCACCATTTTCGGCTTCTTTTACCTCAATTTTACACAAGGTATTTAAACGAGCTGCAAAGGCTGGAGTAAACGCCGCAGGCATATGCTGTATCAACACTATGGGATGAGGATAATTTGCAGGAAATGCAGTTAATACTTTCTGTAATGCTACTGGCCCACCGGTTGAAGTCCCGATGAGTAACAATTTATATTGCTTACCACTGGCCCGAATAGACGATATTGAAGACGTTGTCGGATTAGCGCTCTGACGATCTGCTAAGGTTGTGGATAAACTGGAACGAGTCGCTACAGGCGTTGTTGTGGAAGCTAAACGACTGCTTAGCGGACGACGAGGCGTGTTGATATCTGGAGCCGCAATCGTTGAACGACGAGATTCTGGTAATGAAGTAGGTGTTAACGAACTTGGCCGATATATCCTACGTCGACCTAATGCTTTAATTCGTTGCTGTAACAAAAGAATCGCATCGTCTTTATTGGTTGCTATATCTTCAAAACGTTTTGGCAAAAAATCTAATGCACCTGCTTCTAACGCATCAAGTGTCGCTTTAGCACCATCATGAGTTAACGATGAAAACATTAAAATGGGAGTAGGATTATTAGCCATAATTTCACGGACAGCAGTTATACCGTCCATCACAGGCATTTCAATATCCATCGTAATGACTTGAGGCTTTAACTTTGCAGCCATATCAACAGCTTCTTTGCCATTAACAGCAACGGCAACGACTTCGAGATCAGGATCTTGATTGACAATCTCACTGACTCGACGTCGAAAAAAGCTAGAATCATCTACAACTAGTACTTTTATGGCCATTTAATTCCTTAAATAATGGAACTTTTATTCTTATTTTATTTTTTTGCTTTTAGCGTAATGTTTTAGCAGTCCTGGCACATCTAAAATCAGTGCAATACCACCATCGGATGTAATTGTCGCACCCGCCATACCTGGAGTACCTTGTAACATACTGCCAAGCGGTTTAATGACCACTTCTTCTTGTCCAATCAATGCATCTACAACAAAACCAATTTGCATCGTACCAAGCTGAACAATAACCACATGACCATGCTTCTTATCACCATGTTTAAAGGTTGATTTTTTACTGTGCAGCCAATGTTCTAGGTAAAATAATGGCACGGCCTTATTACGGAAAATCACCGTCAATTGACCATCGACTATATTGGTTTTTGTTAAATCTAAATTAAAGATTTCATTCACACTTGATAATGGTAGTGCAAAAACTTGATTAGACACATCAACCATCAATGTCGGCATAATAGCCAAGGTTAATGGCACTTTAATTTCGAGAACAGTACCCTTACCTTTCATTGAGTCAATATAAACAGTACCGTTAAGTTGGTTGATGCGGGTTTTCACCACATCCATGCCTACTCCACGGCCTGAAATATCTGAAATTTCAACTTTGGTTGAAAACCCTGGGGCAAAAATCAAATTGTAAGCTTCGTTATCGGTCATTCTCGAAGCGGCATCTTCATCAAGCACACCACGACTTATCGCAATTTGTTTTAGCTTCTCAGGGTCCATTCCCGCGCCATCATCCTCAATTTTAAGCAGGATGTGGTCACCTTCTTGGCTAGCCGATAAGGTAATGGTACCGGTTCGAGATTTACCGCTCGCTTCACGAGTTATCGGCATTTCGATACCGTGATCGACTGAGTTTCGAACTAAGTGGACTAAAGGATCGGCTAACGCTTCAACTAAGTTTTTATCAAGATCGGTTTCTTCACCAATCATGATTAAATCAATTTCTTTATTTAAGGTACGGGCTAAATCACGGACAACACGCGGGAAACGACCAAAAACTTTCTTAATCGGTTGCATGCGGGTTTTCATCACCGCACCTTGTAAATCAGCCGTAACCAAATCCAGGTTTGCTAGCGCTTTGGACATCTCCTCGTCTTCACGATTAATGCCTAAACTAACCAATCGGTTACGCACTAACACTAACTCACCAACCATATTCATGATTTGATCTAAACGAGCAGTATCAACACGAACCGTTGTTTCACCTTGTGGGACAGACGCCGCTTTAGCAGGTGTTTTGTCTTTTACAGGTTCAACCTTTGGAGCAACTACAGGGACTGATGTCGCTACTGGTTTAACAACAGGAGCTGGGCTAACTTTTGCTGCTTGCACAGGAGCAACGGCTTTAGAAGGTTGAGCTGGAGGAGGCGTTTGCGATTTAGCAACTGGCGCAGTACCTTTTCCGTGTAATTCATCTAAAAGACGTTCAAATTCATCGTCAGTTATTTCATCAGAATCAACAAGGGGTTCAACAATAGGCGTTGCAGCAGGCTTAGTTGGAGCTGCAGGTTTGGTTTTAGCTTCAAATGAACCTGAGCCATGCAATTCATCTAATAATGCTTCAAACTCATCATCAGTGATTTCATCGCTACTACTTGCGGCAGGCTTTGAATCAATATTGTCTTTTTTTACTTCAGAAGGTTTAGCTGCAACAGGACTTTTACCCGGACCATGTAAGGCATCAAGCAACGCCTCAAATTCTAACTCATCAATGTCATCAATACTGCCAGTGTCAGATGCTTCCGCTGAGGGAATGCTAATATCTTCGACATATTCAGGATCACTGAATTCAACAATATTTTCAATTGGTTCTGGCTCATCTGCCGACATTTCTGAAGGTAATGGCGCTCCTGAACTTAATAATTTGAGTTTAGCAAGTAATGCAGAATCCGCAGGGTCTTGTGATTCTCCCTGTTGAGTTTGAGCAAACATGGAATTAATTGCGTCGACCGCTTGCAAAATAATATCCATTAATTCTGCATTTACGCCACGTTTACCGGTGCGTAATAAATCGAACGTGTTTTCAGCTTCATGACACACGTCAACCATCGGTTTTAGACTTAAAAAACCAGCCCCACCTTTAACAGTATGGAATCCACGGAAAATAGCATTGAGTAAATCACTGTCATCAGGATTATTTTCAAGAGCAACTAGCTGCTCCTGTAGAAGCTCTAAAATCTCGCCAGCTTCAATTAAAAAGTCCTGGAGTATCTCTTCATCAACATCAAAAGACATTAAATTGACTCCTAATTAGAAACCCAGACTTGATAGCAGATCGTCTACTTCATCTTGACCTGTCACCACATCTTCACGCAGTTCAGCATGCATGATGGGACCTTCTGCTTCTATTTTATTTTCGTTTATAGTTGGCAATGATTCAGTAGTATGATCTCCGAATACCGTTAGCATTGAGACCAGATTACTTTCTACTTCACGAACTAAATCAATCACTCGACGGATCATTTGCCCCGTCAAATCTTGGAAGTCTTGCGCCATCAAAATTTCATTTAATAACTCGCGAAGACGATTAGAATCATTTTCACTATGTAACATAAACTGCTGAACATCATGACAAAGTGACTTAAACTCACCCATTTCTATGTCACGACGCATCAATTTATCCCACATTGGCGTCACTGATTGTATATTGCTAATGATGGTATCGGCCAAAGGTAGACATTCTTCAACTGCATCCATGGTTTTATTTGCAGCTTGTTCTGTCATGTCGATAACATAGTTCAATCTTTCTTTAGCATCTGGTATTTCGGTATTGGCTAATTCAGATAAACGGTTATCAACTTGAAAATCTTTTAGTGCACTATGGAGTTGTCGAGTTAGCTTACCGACTTCTTCAAAAAGCTCACGCTGCAATGGCGTTGCAAGCTCTCTGATCATTTCATCGGCTTTATCTTGTTGACCCAAGGTAAGCAATTCAACAAGTTCTTGGGCCTGTTCGAGAGTGATTAACCCCGATATTGATGCCTGCATGACTTATCCTTGCTTATGCGAGTCGTTCAAAGATTTTGTCTAACTTTTCTTTTAACGTAGCTGCGGTAAAAGGTTTTACGACATAACCATTTACACCGGCTTGCGCTGCAGCAATAATCTGTTCACGCTTAGCTTCTGCAGTTACCATTAGCACAGGTAAATGCTTTAACGAATCATCTGCACGGATTGCTCTAAGTAAATCAATACCTTGCATTCCAGGCATATTCCAGTCTGTTACCACAAAATCAAAATCGCCTTTTTGTAACATAGGTAGGGCTGTTGAGCCATCATCTGCTTCTTGGGTATTATTAAATCCCAAATCTCGCAACAAGTTCTTAATGATACGCCTCATTGTTGAAAAATCGTCAACAATAAGAATCTTCATATTCTTGTCCAAGGTTTCCTCCGGTGAGCTGACACTCGTTTGCTCTAGATAAGTTATTATTCTTGTGTCCAATGCTTGAGTTTCGCTTTTAATCTGAGCATTGCCTGACTTAATATCTGGCTTACTCGCGATTCGCTAACTTCAAGGATGGCACCGATTTCTTTTAAATTTAATGCTTCGTCGTAATACAACGACAACACTAATGCATCTCTTTCTGG
Source organism: Shewanella sp. SR44-4 (assembly GCF_014163715.1). Classification (NCBI taxonomy): domain Bacteria; kingdom Pseudomonadati; phylum Pseudomonadota; class Gammaproteobacteria; order Alteromonadales; family Shewanellaceae; genus Shewanella; species Shewanella sp. SR44-4. The sequence goes on from NZ_JACJDU010000010.1 coordinate 61,744, forward strand.
CAATGTCTTAATTGCTTCAACCAATGCAGATTGGAATTGAATTTCAGCAAGCGAGTCAAAGGTTTCATCTGGCGTTTCGTTGTCTGTGATTAACACATCTTGCGACACGCCAAGGTCTTCTATGCCTATGATTTTACCAACAGAAACATCATTTAAGATATGATGGTATTCATCGAGAGACATATCAAGTTTTTCAGCAATTTCTGTATCATTGGCATCTCTTCCAAGCAGTTGCCCCAATTCATCAATTGCATGTGCTACTAAACGATTATTACGATGAACTGAGCGCGGAACCCAGTCACCACGTCGAATTTCATCTATCATTGCACCACGAATTCTGATGCCTGCAAAGGTTTCAAACTTAGCCCCTTTACTGTTATCAAATTTAGATGAGGCCTCAAGTAACCCCATCATCCCAGCTTGTAATAAATCATCAAGTTGCACCGATGCTGGTAATCTTGCCAGCATATGATGAGCAATTCTTTTTACCAACGGTGCATACTGTTCAACAATAGACGTTTTGTTATCGAACTGAGTATACGCGGCGGCTTTATTCACTCGTTCTTCCTTCTTGTATCGGCTTACGTTGTACAAGACGTTCAACAAAAAACTCTAAATGACCACCTGGCTGTTGTGGAACTGGCCAAGTCATAATTTTATTGGCTAATCCATGATAAGCGATAGCTGAAGGCGACTTAGGATACGCTTCAACAACTAACTTTTGCTTACGAACAGCTTTACGTAAATTTTCATCGAATGGTATTGTTGCCACTAATTCTAAAGCAACATCTAAAAATCTATCCGTCACTTTACTGAGTTTAGCAAATAATTCCATACCTTCTCGTAAACTACGTACCATATTTGCCACAATTTTGAAGTGGAACACACCATGTTCACGACTTAAAATTTTAATCAGCGCATAAGCATCAGTAATTGATGTTGGTTCGTCGCAAACGACTATCAATACATCCTGTGATGCACGAGAAAAACTCAGCACCATGTCTGATATACCAGCAGCAGTATCCACAATTAAAATATCGAACTGAGTTCGCATTTCACTAAATGCACGGATAAGTCCAGCATGTTGTGCTGGCGACAACTCAACCATCGCTTGAGAACCCGATGTGGCAGGAACAATACCAATACCTTTAGGCCCACGAACAATGATGTCATCTAATTCGGCATCTCCGGACAAAACATGAGATAAATTTTTCTCAGCACGTATCCCAAGCATGACATCGACGTTGGCTAAACCTAAATCGGCATCAAGCACTAATACGCGTTTGCCCTTTTCAGCTAGTGCTACCGCAGTATTAATTGACACACTGGTTTTACCCACTCCGCCTTTACCACCGGATACGGCAATTACTTTAACTTTATCGTTATTTGGTTGATTCATCATACGTAAACCACTTGCTTGATCCCGAGTCATATCTTTACTCAAATGCATAGGCTGTGTCATTAGACCACACTGTGTCTTGTGACGATTGTTGTTCTGTTTCATTTAACGCCGCGAGAGCCTTTTTAGCCAACTCTAACGTATCTGCTACTTTCATGTCCTCAGGAACACGTTGACCGTCAGTAACATAGCTTAATGGTAACTCATTTTGAATCAATACGCTCAATGCACCTGCAATTGATATCGATTCATCTAACTTTGTTAAAATCGCACCCGCTAATGGAATTCGTTTAAAATGTTCTACAGCATCTTGTAACACACGACGTTGACCAGTCGCAGATAAGACTAAGTAGCTCCGAATTGGGATCCTACTATTTGCTGTTAAATTATCCAGTTGCTGATATAAGCGCATATCTCGCTGTCCCATACCTGCGGTATCAATTAATACTAACTTACGATTTCTAAATTGATATAAAATTTGTTCTAATTCGGTTAAATCATGTGCTTGCTTAACCGGACAGCCCATTATTTTGCCATAAGTCGCTAATTGCTCATAGGCACCAATACGATAATGGTCTGTGGTAATCAATGCTACCTGCTCTGGGCCATGATGGGCGGCAAAGCGAGCGGCTATTTTAGCTAAAGAAGTTGTCTTACCTACACCGGTTGGACCAACAAACGCCACAACACCACCACGTTTAACTATATCGTCGCCTTGATTGTCGAGTAAATTGGCTAAACTTTGTGGTAATGCTCTCACTAAATCGGCTGGGGTGTAGTGTTGACTTAGCCCCGCTAGTTTAGCAGCAACGGCTGGAGAAAACTCTGCTGCAATCAATTTACTTTCTAGCATTGCGCCAACAGGATCGGTACGCTTTTTTTGATCTTTCATCAACGATGAAACTTGATGGGTCAATAAGTTACGCAATGAAGCCATTTCTTCGCGCAGAGCATCCATATCAGCAGATTGATTTTTATTGGTTTTTTTAGCTTGCTCTGGTGCCGCTTGCGATTGAAAAGTTGATGCTGGTTTAGCAGACTTTGCCCCTTGTAATTGGCGGGCCCATTCTGGTAAATCCGGTTCATCTTGGCTGACAGACATTTGTTGTGTCATGCGATTATGTTGTTTTTGAAGTAAGGCTTGTAAAGAGTCGGCCTCAGGAGGTGGGTTCACCTTTGATTGAGCTTTCATCACAGGCTTAGCGCCTAATGACACCCTATCGTCACTAACATCCATAAAACCGGTAGTCGGCGCTTGTGATGCGATGGCGGCTTTAGGTTCATCATAATCTACAGCAGCGACAATTTCGATTCCGCCAGTGACTTTTTTATTTGACATAATGACAGCGTCAGAACCTAAGGTTTCTTTTACTTGAGCCAATGCAGCGCGCATATCTTTGGCAAAAAATCGTTTAATTTTCACTTATGCACCTCTATAAACTGACGTTATCACTATTGGCCTACTGCAGAAACAATTCTAATTTGTTTCTCGTCCGGGATTTCCTGATATGAAATCACTCGTAAATTTGGAATAGTGTATTTAACAAATCTTGACAGCGTTGACCTAAGCATACCCGATGTCAATAAAATGGCTGGTTGCCCTACCATTTCTTGCTTCTGTGCAGCGTCTAATAATGACTGCTGCATACGCTCTGCAAGACCCGGTTCAATATTAGGTCCTTCACCGCCAGTCGCCTGCATAGACTTATGCAACATCTGTTCCAACTCTGGCGCCAATGTTATGACAGGAATTTCGAGTTCTGGTCCAGAGATTTCTTGTACGATCATACGTTTTAACGCTATACGCACTGCTGCCGTTAATACTTCAGTGTCATTGCTCTTAGTACCGTACTCTAATAGTGTCTGCACTATGGTGCGTAAATCTCGTACCGATACCCCTTCGTTAAGTAAGTTCTGCATCACTTTAACAACTGATCCCAGAGGCATGACATCTGGTACAAAACCATCCACTAATTTAGGAGAGTTCTTAGCAAGCATATCCATTAACTGCTGGACTTCTTCGTAACCTAATAACTTAGCAGCATTATTACTCAGTAACTGGCTTATGTGAGTCGCTACAACCGTTGCAGTATCAACGACGGTATAACCTAAAGTTTGTGCATGTTCACGTTGCTCTGGCGCTATCCAAACTGCCTCTAAACCAAAAGCTGGGTCGCGAGTTTCAATACCGTCTAGTTTACCGTAAACTTGGCCAGGATTAATGGCTAATTCACAATCATGCCTAACTTCAGCCTCACCCACTACGACGCCCATTAACGAAATTCGATACGCATTGGGTGATAAGTCTAGATTGTCACGAATATGCACCGCTGGCACTAAAAAACCTAATTCTTGTGACAGTTTTTTACGTACGCCTTTGATCCTGCCTAATAATTCACCACCTTGAGACTTATCAACCAGCGGAATTAAGCGATATCCGACTTCAAGACCAATAGTATCAACATGGCGCACATCGTCCCAGCTTAAATCTTTAGGTTCTTTATCCTTGCTCTCAACCGGCCCTTTAGTCGCTAACGTTAATGCAGCTTGCTTTTTGTCAACATTACGCTTGTAAATAAAGTACGCAGCACCAGCGGTAATAAATGCAAATGTCAAAAACGCAACATGAGGCATACCAGGCACAATACCCATGATAAAAAGTAACCCAGCAGCAATGGCTAATGATTTATGACTGTCAAACATCTGACTGAACATCATTTGGCCCATATCGCCAGACTCGTTTTGACGCGTCACCATTAAAGCCGCGGCAATAGACAGTAATAAACCGGGAATTTGCGCAACTAAACCATCACCGATGGTTAGTAAGGTATAAATTTCAACCGCGCTAGAAAAGTCTAATCCATGCTGGATCATACCAATCACAAATCCACCAATCATATTGATGACTAGGATCATGATCCCTGCAATGGCATCACCTTTAACAAACTTTGAAGCACCGTCCATCGCACCATAGAAATCGGCTTCACGAGTTACTTCAGCACGGCGGATCCGCGCCTGATCTTGGGTTAATGTGCCAGCATTTAAATCAGCATCAATGGCCATTTGCTTACCCGGCATTGCATCTAAGGTAAAACGAGCGCTCACCTCAGCAATACGCCCAGCACCTTTAGTTACCACTGCAAAGTTAATGATAATAAGAATAATGAACACCACTAAACCAACGGCATAATTGCCGCCAATAACCACAGAACCAAAAGCCTCAATGACTTTACCCGCAGCGGCACCACCATTATGACCTTCAAGCAATACAATACGGGTAGAGGCGACGTTTAGAGCAAGTCTTAGTAACGTTGCAATTAATAATACGGTAGGGAAAGCAGCAAAATCGAGTGGTCTGTCAGCATAAATAGCAACTAAGAGTACAACTAAAGCCAACGCAATATTGAATGAAAACAGAATATCTAGCAAAAAAGCAGGAATAGGTAAAACCACCATTCCTAACGCAGCAAGTACTAATAAAGGCGTTCCGATCCCTTTAAAAGTAGATACTTTCATTTGTTTCATTTGGCCAAAAGCTGCTTTTGCATCCATATTAAGATGAACCCTTTATGTCAGATCACGGCGTCAATGGACTGTTATTTGACGCTAATAAACATACAAAGCAAAAATTAAGCCATAAATGTTATCTATCTAAAATAGATTAGTTATTAGTGCTTTAAATCATCTGGTATGGGTTGTTTAAGCGGGATAGGTTTTGGCCTACGACCTTTACCTTTTTGATATTGCCTAAGCTGGAATACATAAGCCAAGACCTGCGCAACAGCAGTAAATAAGCCTTCTGGCACTTGTTGATCCACTTTAGTCGTGTGGTAAATAGCACGAGCCAACGGCGGGGCCGATACAATAGCAACGTTATGCTCTCGAGCTATTTCTCGTATTCTAAAGGCTACGTCATCGACACCTTTAGCGATTAGAAAAGGGGCTGATGATCGGCTTACATCGTATTTAACTGCCACTGCATAATGTTCTGGGTTAACCACAATAACATCCGCATTAGGCACCTCGGTCATCATGCGTCGTTGTGCCATCTCCTGCTGCATTTGTCTTATGCGGCCTTTAACCTCAGGTTTACCTTCAGTATCTTTATACTCGTCTTTGACTTCCTGCTTGGTCATTTTTAACTGTTTATTGTGATTCCAAATTTGAAATGGCACATCAATAATAACGATTAATAACATCGAGCTGCAAAGTAAGATGAACATCCAAATAAGTAAATCTAGCGCATGGTATACATTACCCGGGAGATGATCACTGGACAGAGTCAAAATATCGTAGAAATAAAATTTTAGTAAAAAATAAGCCGATAATGCTACCACCGAAAACTTAGCAATCCCCTTAGTAAGCTCTACCAATGCCTGGGTGCCAAACATACGCTTAAAGCCGTTCATGGGGTTTAACTTACTGCCTTTAGGCATAAACGCTTTGACTGAAAAAGACATGCCACCTAGCACAATATTGCCTAGGAAAGACACAAACGCCAACAAAGCAATAAAGCTAATTAATGGCCCTGCGAGCTCATTGCCGACGACCCCCCACACACGGAACATGGAGTTAGTATCAAAAATCTGATCGCGCTCCATGGAAAATATCTGCTCCATAATGGTATAGAGGCTTTTGGCAATAGCAGGACCTGTCATCGAAAACCCAACAGATGCAGCAAGCAGTACCGCTGCGGTACCTAACTCTTTAGAGCGAGCGACTTGACCTTTTTCTCGAGCTTGTTCAAGTCGCTTGGATGTGGGTTCTTCTGTGCGTTCTTGACCGCTGTCACTTTCTGCCATATGTGCCCCTTAAAATACCACTGAGCCATTAAGTTGACATTGAAGTTGCAAAACGTCACACATAAGTAACTGAGCAGCCATCCACACTTCATCAAAATGCGCCATGATAGGTGCTAACGTTAACCACAAAATCAACAAACCACTAACCATAGTGACCGGGAAACCAATAGAGAAAATATTCAACTGAGGCGAGGCGCGAGTCATTACACCAAAGGATAAATTGATTAATAACAACGCCACAATAGCCGAAATCGACATTGTTAATGCCGAACCAAACATAAAGCTACCCCAATCAGCAAGCGCACGATAATTAGCGAGTGATATACCTTGATTTGAAATAGGAATAGTTTCAAAACTGGCCACCAACATCCGTATCATTAACAAATGGCCATCAACAGCTAAAAAGATAAGTGTTGCTAATAATAGGAAAAAGTTACTCACAACAGGCGTTTGCTCACCAGAACCGGGGTCGACCATGGAGGCAAAACCTAAACTGGTTTGCATACCAATTATTTGCCCTGTTAATACAAATGTTTGCATCACCATTAAGGTTACAAATCCCATGGTGACGCCAATTAAAATTTGCTGAACAATGACAAAAACTGAACTCAATGCCAGTAGCTCGACATTTTCAATAGGGGGTAAAATAGGCGCAACGGCCATCGTTATCGCCACGGATAACATCAATCGAACTCGAGCGGGAGTCGTATTGGCGCCAAATACCGCCATCACCATGAGCATGGATGAAATACGGAAAAACGGCAAAAGATATGCGGCAATTGTTTGACTGATTTCATCAAACAAAATATCCATGGCTTAACCTATAACCTGTGGGATGAGATTAACCATCTCAAAGAAAAAATCCATCATGGTTTGTACTAGCCAATGGCCTAAAAACATCAACGCGAATAACGTCACCAATAAACGTGGTAAAAAGCTTAAGGTTTGTTCGTTAATAGATGTCGCGGCCTGAAATACCGCCACAATTAAACCGATGAATAAGCCGGGTAAAATAATCGCTGACACAATCAGTACGATAACTGACAGTGCTTCTCGAAAGATATCAATGAGCGATTCTGGAGACATAAATACGCGGCCTTATATTCCGAAACTATTCGCTAATGTGCCCATCACTAAGCCCCAACCATCGACGAGTACAAACAACATAATTTTAAATGGCAGTGACACAATCATCGGTGACAACATCATCATACCCATGGCCATTAGAATACTGGCGACGACCAAATCGAGTACTAAAAAAGGCACAAACAGCATAAAGCCAATTTGGAACGCCGTTTTAAGTTCACTGGTAATAAACGCTGGGATCACCACGCTCATTGGTGCTTGCTCAGGAGATTGAATGTCTTTGTAACCAGAAATTTCAATAAATGTTTGTAAGTCTGTGGTACGCACTTGCGATAGCATAAATGTTTTAATGGGTTCTTTACCAACATCATAAGCTTGCGTTAAGGTCATGGTTTCATTGATATAAGGCTCTACAGCTTCAGCATAAATCTTATCAAAAACCGGTGCCATAATAAAAAACGTCATGAACAAACTGATGCCGATCAATACCTGATTCGAGGGTGTTTGTTGTAAACCCAAAGCTTGTCTTAATATCGATAGCACCACAATGATGCGGGTAAATGAAGTGAGCATTATCACCATTGCAGGAATAAAACTCATTGCTGTCATCAGCAATAAAATCTGCATTGTTACCGAATATTCAGTTGTTCCGTCTGCGGCTGTTGTAACCGTTAACGCAGGTAACACCCCATCTTGAGCCAGTGCTGAAGGCGATAAAACCATTGCCACTAGCGCCATCATCGCCAATACCAATGCTGTTGTGTACTTATTCATTATTGCTGTTCCTTGGCTTGTTTTAGACGGCTAGCAAACGAAGAAATGGGAACGTCGACGGGGGTGGCTAACTTATCAATCAGATTAATCTGTTGCGAGGTTACACCAAGTAGATATTGCTGGCCATTGACCTCCACCAATACCACTTTTTCACGTTGACCGATGGGAGTTACTGCAATCGTTTTAATCACACCGCCATTAGATGGCACTAACTTAAGACGTTTTACAATATAAGCTAACAAAAAAATAAGCGCTAATACGACAATTAATCCACCAACCATATTAGCTAATGTTGCCACATTAGACACTTCAGAGGGATGAGCAGAGGCATTTTTAGCCAGAGTACTAGACACTTCAGGGACGCTTAACGCCTCACTCATAATGCTCAGCATTAGTATCATATTCGCCACTGCTATTCCTTGTTTGAGCAACTAACTTAGCAAAGCTCAACACACGCCAATCTTTGCTATATTATTGTTTATTATATTTTTTAGTTATTTAAGTTTTTTGATACGTTCTGTTTGGCTAATAACATCCGTTAAACGGATACCAAATTTGTCATTCACTACCACAACTTCACCATGAGCAATCAGGGTTCCATTAACCATAACGTCTAAAGGCTCACCGGCTACACGATCAAGTTCGACCACCGAACCTTGGTTGAGCTGGAGTAAATTACGGATACTAATAAAACTGCGACCCACTTCCATGGAAATCGTTACCGGAATATCTAGAATACCGTCTAACTTGGCAGCTTCTTCTTTCGTGATAGGTCTGGAATCATCGACTAATTCATCAAGCTCAACGTGTTCAGCTTCTTCTAAAGCTTGTTCTGCCATTGCTGCGGCCCAGTCATCGCCTGTATCTTCTGTGCTCATTCTACTTCACCTTATAAATCTGAAATATCACGCGACTTGCCTTTGCGAGTCACTAATTGCATCTCTGTTTTAACCGTTTCTGGCCGCGGAATTTTCTCACTGATTTTTAATGCTAAATTATCGCGCGATTTACCCATTTTACAACGATAAGTCGGTAAACCTTCAATTCGCATCATAATGTGTTCAGGTAAATCTATCGGAATAATATCCCCAGCTTTAAACCCCATCACATCACGTAATGTCACTTCATGTTCAACAACGTTGACATCAAAACCGACCTGCACATCCATGATTTCATCACGTAATGCTTGCGACCAGCGCATATCAGTATCTTGTTTATCACTTTGAACACCGGCATCGAGTAATTCACGAATGGGCTCAATCATCGAATACGGCATGGTAATGTGGAAATCACCACCGCCGCCATCAACTTCGATATGGAACGAATTAATCACGACCACTTCTGTCGGGCTGACAATATTCGCCATTGCAGGATTCACTTCAGAGTCGAGGTACTCAAACTCCACATCCATTACTGGTGCCCACGCTTCTTTATAATCTTCAAAAATAATTTTAAGCAACAACTGTACAATACGACGTTCTGTTGGTGTAAATTCACGGCCTTCGATTTTGGCATGAAAACGGCCATCACCACCAAAGAAATTGTCTACCAGAATAAAGACTAAACGTGCTTCCATGGTGATTAATGCAGTGCCTTTAAGTGGACTGAAACGCACCATATTTAAACTGGTTGGCACAAATAAAGTATGTACATACTCGCCAAACTTCAGCATTTGTACGCCATTGATCGACACTTCGGCTGCGCGACGCATCATGTTAAACATACTGATGCGTAAATGCCGTGCAAATCGCTCATTTACGATTTCAAGCGTGGGCATACGGCCACGCACAATTCGATCTTGAGAAGAGAAATCATAAGAACGCGCATCAGCGCTGCTCTCTTCTATTTCATCATCATCAACATCATCAACACCATGCAAAAGCGCATCAATTTCATCTTGGCTTAATAAATCACTCACATCATCGCCTTAGCAGTTAATGCTTTTGGTTATTGCATTACAAAGCCAGTAAACAGGACTTTTTCAACAACTTTCTTGCCTGTTATTGGTTGCAGCGTATTTTGAACATTGAGTAACGCTAACTGACGTAGCTCATCTTTACCGGCTTGGGTACTGAGTTTCTGTACGTCAGCTGCACTAAAAGTAGTTAGTAATGCATCTTCAATCAATGGAATATGTTTTTGTGTAAGCACACTATCATCACCACGCACCATTAATTGAACTTTAATTTCAACCAGTCGAGCTCGGTCAACGCCGGGCAAATTAAATAGGAAAGGTCTCGGCATACCGACATAATTAGCTTCTTCCATCGACATAGGTTTGGCATCTGTAGATGTCTCTGTTTCTGTCTGAGAGTCAGTATTTTCAGGTTCATCAGAGCCCATAAAAAACCACACGCCGCCCCCAATAAGCAAAGCCAACACTAAACCAATGCCACCAAAGATGACTAATTTTTTGCTTTTTTTTCCGCCTTCAGCGGCTTCATTCAATTCTAATTCTTGTTCAGGCATTCTGGTTCCTAATCAACATTGTGATTAATATTGAAACTTAGCTAAGTAGTCAGCTTTTATTGAAAAGTCATATTATTGCTATAGGTTACCTGCTTAAGCATAATAATCTATAGCTGAATGTAAACTCCTTGATGGATTTGTCATCAAGCTGACCTCTTGTGCTGAAATTTCATCCAACTGACTGTCTCCCCCACCTTGATTAGATGATTGTTCATGCGGTTGTTCACTACCACCATCACCTTGGGACACTTGGCTGTCTGTCAGTTGCAATCCTTCTTGAGCCAGCATATCGCGTAATCGAGGCATAGCTTGTTCAACTATATCGCGGGTTTGCGACTGCGCTACATGAAACTGTACTTGAGTTTGATCGCCATGGATTTGAATTTTAACCGTTAAATGTCCAAGTTCTGGTGGATCAAGACGAATTTCAGCTTGTTGAATACCATTACTGACCATGGTTATTAACTGCTGTTTCATTACAGGAGAAAAACGCTGGATCATCTCTTGCATCTGAGCACCAGGCTCTCCCTGTGGTCTTAACGATAGCTGAAATTGTGGAACATCACTTTTATGAACCGAGGTAAAGCTACTCTGATTTTGTAACGCCTTACTGTCAGTGTCACCGATGTCAGCCAGAGTATCTAATCCAAAACTAGTTTGATTTACAGCGGTTGAAGGATCACCGGAGGCGCGTTTTGCCGCTAAGGAATCTAGGACCACCGAAAAATCAGCTTTTGCGAGTACTTTGGCATTGTCAGTGTCTAATTGGATGTTGCCATCAATACGAGTTTTGTCACCTAAAATGGTCTCAGGGTCAATTGTCATCGCTGATGTAGCTGCAGTTAACGCTGCAGAACTGCTAACGCCAGAACTTAAAGCAACAGTTTTATCGACTTTAGCGGTTGCTAAACTCTGGTTTGTCGCACTAACTTGGCCTTGAACAGCTACACTTGTGACAACTGATTTATCAATTTGGCTCTGTTCTTCACTATTAAGCTCACTATCAGGCGATTCATTACTGCTAGTCATAACCTGTGCTTGTAAATTGAAGTCACTAAGTAATTTACTTAAATCTTGATTGTCTAGAGCGTGTAAATCTTGTACAGATAAATCGGCAAATGCCATTAAGTTGTCAAGCTCTTCTGGACTAAGCTGAGAAAGAACATCTTTAATAGAAGAAACATCAGCAGCAAGCTCAATAATATCACTGTCAAGATCAACATCTGTTGTGTTGCTTTTGGGTTCAGTGGAAAATACTGCGTCAAAATAAATTTCAGATTTATCGACATGCGGCAATTCATTTCCGCCAGAGGAATGACGTTTATTAAATGAATCTGCCATATTAAGTTGAGCAAAAATCAATTCCGCATCAGCATTTTCTTCGGTAGACAACTCGTTTGCTAAGGCAACACTGGTTTTGTCCACTTCAGCATCCATTGACACCTGCGCTGTATTACCACTGCGCCGTATAACAAGATCGGATTCACTCGCCTGATTGAAAGCAGATAAGAATGATGTATTTTCAACATCTTGTACATTCCCCTTCGTACTCACATCGGCAGATTTACTGCTACTGCCAAGTAAGATATTGCTCATCTGCTGCATAATCTACTCCACTCAATCAAACAAGGTTAAGTTATTGGTCATCTAAAAATTGCTCAGTATTCAAACCTTATGCGTCATATAACGGTTTATTTCGCTATATCAATAAGGTCATCATGAAAACCTTATAAATAGGAATTCACTGTCGCTTCGCTGACGATTTTCATTTCAATTATTGATAATAAGCAATTTAAATGCCAATACTCATTAACTGGTTAATTTTTCGGTGGATTAAATAAACAAAAAGAGTAATGAAAAAAGTTAACCGTAAAACGATATTAGGACTAGAGAGTCATTTGGCAGGTAGTGTTATTTAAGATTTCGGCGAAAATATTGCTGCATAGCAAATTCATCCGACATTTTTTGTTCGCGCTTAGCTTCTATCACCATAGCTTTAGTTGCTTTTTGGCTTAATAGCATCTCTACCGCTTTGCGTTTTTGTTGTTTTTCTTGCCAATGAATTTGACGATAACCGACTTGTTTTTCAGCATCTTTAACCGCGGCAACTTGCTGGGTAATAGCGCTATCGACTTGGCGAATAAATTGATGAAATTGATGGTATTGGTTAGCACGTAATGTAGTCCCTGTGTGCCCTTCCATCTGCTTCATATAATCTAAACGATAGTTGTTTAGCGCGTCCAACTGCCCCTGGCGTTTTTGTTTTTCAAATTGCGCAGACTTAAGCTGTAATGCCGCTTGGTCTTCTGCTGCGGTAGCTAACTTCAATACCGTCAGTAGTGGGTCAGTTCGAGTCATTGATATTATCCCTGACACTGTGCGGCAATTTGAGTCAACATGACTCGGCTTTCTTCAAACGTCACCGGGTCTTTAAACCCCTGCCGCAAAAAGGCATTCATTGCAGGTTGTAAGCGTATGGCATTATCAATCCTAGGATCGCTGCCTTGTGAGTACGCCCCAATTGAAATCAGATCGCGATTTTGCTGATACAGCGAATACATCTGTTTAACTTTACGCATCGCTTCTAAATGTTCTTCACTGATCACCATTGGCGCGACACGGCTAATTGATGCTTCTACATCAATAGCGGGATAATGGCCCGAATCAGCAAGCTGACGAGATAATACAATATGACCATCTAAAATTGCTCGAGAAGCATCGGCGATAGGATCTTGTTGGTCGTCACCTTCGGTTAATACCGTATAAAAAGCGGTAATCGAACCTTGTCCAGCTCCGCCATTACCCGCTCGCTCGACCAGACGCGGTAACTTAGCGAATACTGAAGGTGGATAGCCTTTGGTGGCAGGTGGCTCGCCGACAGCAAGAGCGACTTCTCGTTGTGCTTGTGCGTAACGCGTTAAACTGTCCATCAGCAATAATACATCGTAACCTAAATCTCTAAAATACTCGGCGATACGCGTGGAAGTTTCACAGGCTCGTAAACGCATTAACGGGGACGTATCCGCTGGTGCAGCCACAACGACTGAGCGCGCACGACCTTCTTTACCTAAAATTTCTTCAATAAACTCTTTAACTTCACGACCACGCTCGCCCACTAACCCCACCACAATAATGTCGGCTTTCGATCCTCGTGTCATCATGCCAAGTAGCACACTTTTACCCACACCAGAACCGGCAAACAAGCCCATTCGCTGCCCTTTACCAACCGTTAACATCGAGTTGATGGCACGAACGCCGACATCTAACGGTTCAGTAATCGCTCGTCGAGATAATGGATTAATATAAGGACCATGACGCGATGCATGTTGATCTGTATTAAGCGGGCCTAAACCATCTAACGGCACGCCGCTACCGTCTAATACTCTGCCTAATAATGACAAGCCTACATTTAATCCTGATTGTTCACCTAAAGGCTTTACACGGGCACCTGGTAAAACGCCTCTGAGCTCTTCAATAGGCATTAAATACAGTAATTTGTCATCAAAGCCGACAACCTCAGCAACCAACTCGCCAACCATGGTTTCAATAGAGCATAAACTACCAACAGGCGCGCGGCATCCAGTCGCTTCAAGCGTTAAACCAACGACCCTAACTAACTGGCCGCTTGCAACTGGTCGCAGCGGTAACACGTGTTTATGATGTACCGCGAATTTGTTCAGTAGTTTATGTTGACGAGTGCTCATCGGTATTTCCTTGAGATAGGTCTTTCGTCTGTTGCTGAGCGTCTGCGACTTTACCAGCTGTTGAGGTATCGGCTTGTGCATTTGAATTAAGAGGCGCATTTGAATTAAGAGGCGCACTTGTATTGAACGTCGTGCTTGTATCGAGAGTTACACCGGCATCAGAATCAACAACATCAGAGTCTTCAGCATCGATTGACACTGCCGAAGAAGTATCCATTTGTTGAACTAACGGTTCAGTAACCGCATCAGCACCCAGCTCTGACTGATGATCTGTAAAATGATCTTGGCCAATATCTGCTTTATCAGCTCGACCAGTATTATCGGTTGTGCCAGCAAGTTCTGCGGCTTGCTGATGTTCATTGAAATTATCGACTGCTGTGGTTTGATATTGTGGATGAGTTGATTTTTGCTGCTGGACATTTTTAGCTAACTGATTCGACTGAGCGTCTAACTCACTAAACACTTGGCTAATACGCTGTTCTACCCGTAAATCGACAGCAGAACGAACGCTTTCAATCATACAGTCACCATTAGATAACGTCGGATCGATATCGATTTGCCACTGATTTTTTTGCAGTTGCTCGGCACTGTAACATTGGTTTACGAGTTCAGCATCAGCCTGATTAAAGCGTAGTTTAACCAACTGTTCTTTTAATGGAAGTGCGTCAACGCCTTGACGTAGCGCCGATAATATATGTTCTGGATGAGTCTTAAGCTCATGGCCGATAACCGATTTGGCTAAACTGATTGTCATGGCCAACAATTCCGCTTCAATTTCATTATCTAAAATGGATAATGGCAACTCGAATTGGGAAATAATGTGGTTAAGTTGTGCTATAAGCTCATTGGCTTTAATTTGCCCAGCTTCTAATCCTTGTTGCTCGCCTTGAGTAAAACCTTGTTGATGACCTTGCTCCAGTCCTTCTAAACGCCCTTGCTCTAACCCTTGTTGATGACCGTCTTGCTTACCCTGTTCAAACCCTTCTTGCTCAGCTGCAGCACGAATCTCTTCAATTTGCGCCATCGTCGGTGGCGCCATAGACTTCTCAGCCCCAGTAACAGGACTAGGTGTGTGAGCTTCAGCGAAATGTCCAAAAAAATTTGAAGGTTCTAGACTGCTATCTTTGGTAATATCAGGTAGCTGCCAATGACTAAATTCAGCCTCGCTATCGGTAGTGAGTGGATCTTTAGGCGGTTTTGATTCAGGCATAATTCATCACTTGTGTTGTTAAAAACATTGGCTCAAAACAAAAATATTAACAGTAGCACACGGTATTAAGTGTACTACTAACAACCTAATAATACAGATAGCTGACAGATATCCAAATAGAAATACCCGCCAGTACTGTCACACTAATGAATATGCGCATGGTTACAAGAACTCGTCACCACCGCCGCCGCCTAGCATAATCTCACCACTGTCACTGAGTCGACGGGCAATAGACAGAATTTCTTTTTGTGCCACTTCAACTTCACTAATACGGATGGGTCCCATAGCTTCTAAGTCGTCACGGAGCAATTCAGCTGCACGTTTAGACATATTACCCAGAATTTTCTCTTTCAACGCTTCGTCCGCACCTTTGAGTGCTTTCATCAGCACATCTTGCTGTACTTCTCGTAACAATGCCTGAATACCGCGGTCGTCAACGTCAATGAGGTTTTCAAACACAAACATCATGTCTTGTATTTGCTGCGCCATTTCTTCATCTGACTCACGCATGGTTTCCATGATTTGACTCTCAACACCGGTATCGAGGTAGTTCATGATATTAGCAGCCGCTTTTAGGCCACCCATTTTAGCCGCTTGCGCACCGCCTTGACCCGCAAATTGTTTTTCCATAATGTCGTTTAATTCTTGCAATGCCGCAGGCTGAACTTCTTCAAGATTGGCAATACGCATCATCAAATCTAAACGGGTATTTTCAGGGAACTGACTAAAAATTTCAGCAGCTTGATCGGGTTCTAAATACGATAATACAATTGTTTGAATCTGCGGATGTTCATTTTGAATAATGGTGGCCACTTGACGTGCATCCATCCATTTTAATGAATCCAGACCTTTAGCTCCGCTGCCCATGATAATTTGTTCAATTAAATTACCGGCTTTATCTTCACCCAATGCTGCAGTTAACGCTTTACGGACGAATTCTTCACTGTTAAAACCAATAGAAGAAAACTTTTGAATATCGTCTAAAAATAATTGGTGAACGCCAATGACCTTTTCTTGACCAAAGTCATCCATTGCTGCCATCGCCATACCCACTTTTTGCACTTGCTTAGGCTCTAAGTGTTTTAAAATTGACGCCGCATCTGCTTCACTCAAGCTGAGCAGTAAAATAGCCGTTTTTTCAACACCAGTAATTAACTCGGGGTCAAATGCTGTTGATTTCTCTGCTTTAGCTGCTTTATCTTTTTTTTCATTAGCCATTGTCTTGTAACCAGTTTTTAATCACTTGAGTGGAAAGTTCGGGCTCATTTGCCACTAACGCTCTAATTGCTTTAATCATATCATCATCTTTATGCAAATTAGGTATTTGAATTGACCCATCATCAGCATAACTGTATTCCGCCTCTTTGGTATTAAGCATACCTAAGGTATCTGCTGCATACTGATCTTCAATTTCAGCTAACTCATGTCCTGGACGAATATCGTCAGGCATGTTGATGCCATTGGGATTGGTTAGCTTCTTAAGCATAGGTCTCACTACGGCGAGAATGAGCACTAAAATAACAATTGCACCTAATGCCAATTTAATTGCACGCCAGAACCAAGGCTGCTCCCACATATCTGGCTCAGGTAGTGCTTCAATTAACTGGTCCATAAACGGCACCGTTACCACTTCTAGCGCATCACCACGCTGGGTACTAAAACCTACCGCGCCTTCTAATAAGCGGCGAATATTAGTTAATTCTTGTTCTGTTCTCGGCACGCGAGTGACTTGGCCATTCTCATCGACTTGGCCAGGTTTAAAATTAATCGCAACAGACACACTAACACGACGAACCACCCCAATTTGTTGACGAGTATGGCTGATGGTAGTGTCTAATTCATAATTACGCGTGGCTTCTTTTGATGAGTCACCAGACATGGTTGAGGTTGTTGCTTCACCTGCCACTTGCGGAATATCAGATTCCATCGGCGGTTGATTGCTTAGCGCACCAGGAATACCGCCAGAGTTTTGACCAGATGAATTTCTCTCAATGATCATTTCACTGCGAATCGCCGGTAAATCAGGAGAGAAACGCTTCGCGGTTTGCTCTACTGCGGTAAAGTTCATATTCACATCGACTTGAGAAGTAAAATTCTCAGGTCCTAAAATTGGCATTAAGATTGATTCGATTTTTTTACGGTATTCAGCCTCTTGCTGTTGTACTAGCTCTTGCTCGCGACGTGCTCTAGAAGACGCGCCATCTTGACTACCTGAATTGAGTAAGCGCCCATTTGAATCGGTTACCGTCACACGAGTAGGTTCAAGCCCTTGAACAGCAGAGCCTACGATATCAACAATGGCATCAATCTCTTCCTGGCCCAAACCACCACGACGTACATTAACGACCACTGTGGCACTGGGTTTAGATGCATTTCGGGCAAAAACATTTTCTTTTGGTAACGCTAATATCACTTTCGCACGACTAATGCTTTTTAACTCTTCAATGGCTCTGGCTAGGTTTTGTTCTTGGCTTTGTTTTAAGCGGGCTTGTTCCATACGCTGACTGACACCAAAACCACTATCTTGGTTTAAGTAATCATTTGCTTGAGTACTACTTTGAATACCGGCACGGCTGAGCAGTAATTTAACTTCTTGATACTTATCTTCAGGCACTTTAACCACATCGACGTTAATTTGATAATCGATTTGGTTTTTATCAAGCACGTCTAAGACGAGAATCATCTCAGCCGTTTCCATTTTACCAAGTGGGCGATAATCAGGCTCTTGAGCCCACATCATCACAAAAACAGCCATAGCAAGGCATATTGCTAATGCCAGAATCATGATGACTTGGCGCATCATATCTGCACCACCAACGCCACCAAGAAGTCCAGATTTGTTCTCTTGTTGGACACCGCCATCGGCTGTTGAACCCGAACCTACCATAATGTCTGTGCTCACAATACGTACCTGCTATATCTAATGTTGTTATGTTATTTAGTGCTCAAAACCGTCTGCGACTAAACAGGCATACTCATAATTTCTTTATAAGCATCGACGAGCTTATTACGTACTTGCACCGTTGCTTCAAAGGCAACGCCGGCTTTTTCACGCGCAATAACGGTATCAGACAACGTCACCGTGGTGTCGCCCATGTCTAAACGAGTGGCTAAGCTTGAAGATGCTTGTTGCAGCTCATTAACGCTACCCACCGCTTGAGACAATAGCTGACTGAAATCAGCACCCGTGGTGTTATTCACTTGCTGGGTAAGGTTGGGACGAATTGATGAACCAATAGAAGGGGCTATTTCGCCGCGAAGCGATTGCATTTCTTGCATTAATGGATTTGCGCTAATCTGCATGGTGTAACTCCCTTTCGTCGACTTTTTGACGACAACAATAACTGATAAGGAGTTAAAGCAATTTAGATGCCAGTATTACAATTAGTAAAAGATTCGGCGATAAAAGAGGGGGAGAACACAAGCAGAAGCACAAGCACAAGCAAAAGTAACCTATCCATTAAAACAAACAGGTCACTTTCACGTAGGTGAACGATAAAAAATAGACTTATTAGACTATAAAATCATAATGTTAACTAACAATTAGTTGACGGGCATTTATGTTAAGCAGGTAATTGAATACCCATATCACGCATTTTGGCCATTTTATAACGTAGCGTACGGGCGCTTATACCAAGTTTTTCAGCGACCATTTTCCGACTGCCCTGACATTGATTAAGGGTTTCTAAAATAATGACATGTTCCTGGGCTTTTAATTCGTCACCTAAACCGTCAACTTCGGCAGGTTTATCCGCATCAACATATTCTGTTGCAACCAAATTAACATCGGCACAATCTAAAATAATGTCATTGACACCAATATCATCATTAACCCGTAATATCAGTGCTCGTTGAATAACATTATCTAACTCGCGCACGTTACCGGGCCAACGATGAGTTAATAAACGCCGAGTGGCAGCGTCATCAAGTTTAGGTACAGAAGTCATATTAAATGCTTTAGCATGTTTAATCAGCAAATGGCGCGCCAGCGGTAATATATCTGCCGGACGTTGATGCAGCGCGGGCCACGTTAACGGAAACACATTAATTCGGTAGTATAAATCTTCCCTAAACTCACCTGATGTTGCCATCGCTTTTAAATCTCTGTTTGAGGTTGCCAACACTCGAACATCAAGTTTAATGGTTTTACGGCCACCTAAACGCTCTACTTCGCGCTCTTGTAATACCCTGAGTAATTTAGCTTGTAAGCCAAGTTCCATCTCAGATATTTCATCAAGTAATATCGTGCCGCCTTGAGCTTGTTCAAACTTACCTGGGCAGGCTTGATAAGCGCCCGTAAATGCGCCCTTTTCGTAACCAAATAAAGTGGCTTCTAACATATTTTCAGGTATTGCTGCGCAGTTAATCGCAATAAACGGCTGATCATGGCGTTGGCTATGTTGGTGAATATAGCGCGCTAACACTTCTTTACCTGAGCCACTAGGACCCATAATCATTACCGATGCATCTGAAACAGCTACCCGTTGAGCCAGCGACAACAGTGCTAAACTTTTCTCATCTGCTACCACGGGTTTATCATGATTTTGTTTTAAAGGTAAATAGCGTGACACCTGATTCAATAACACTTCAGGCGCAAACGGTTTAGCAAGATAATCCACCGCGCCTAATTTCATCGCACTCACGGCACTGTTAATAGTGGCATAAGCAGTCATTAACAATACTGGCAATTTAGGTTGGTTTTGTTGTAAATAGCTTAACAAGCCCATGCCACCAATACCGTCCATTTGCACATCGCTAATCACCAAATCAAATTGGTTGGCTTTTAGGGCCAAAATGGCCTCTTCAGCGCTACCTACATCAATACAGTCGTAATGGGCAAGCATGAGGGTATCAAGCAATGCCTCACGTAAATCAGCATCATCTTCAACTAATAGAATATTTGCTTCAGCCACGCTTCACCTCCTGATGACTTGCTTTGTTCATGTGTGGAAAGCTCAATCTAATATGGCAACCCATACCCGGCTTACACGACAATTGAATTTGTCCACCATGGTTACGCACTACCGACTGCACAACCGCTAAACCTAACCCTGTACCCTGGCTTTTAGTGGTAAAAAAGGGTTCAAGGATTTGTTGTTGCATTGACGGCTCGAGCCCTTTGCCATTGTCGATGACATCTAACAATAGCCCATCAGGTGTCTCGCTGGCACTGACCTTTATTTTTGTGGCGCCCGCTTCAATGCTATTCATCACTAGATTATTAACTGCAGAACTAAGTGCATTAGCATTGGCAAGCATCAATGAATGTGAAGTATCTTCCACAACAAGCTGGCAATGTTTTTTATCGGCAATCGGTTCGCAGCTGGCCATTACTTGACTAATTATTTCGTCCATTGAGACTGATTCAGCCATCCCATCCTGACGTCCCCTTGCCATTAGCAACATGTCATTAACTTGACGTTCTAGCTCATTAAGCCGGTCGACCAATTTAGATTGAAACTTAGACCGGGCAGAATCAGATAATTTAGGGCTAGCAAGATTAGAGGCATACAGCAAAGCGGCAGACAATGGGGTGCGCACCTGATGTGCTAATGTCGCCACCATTTTGCCTAATGCTGATAAACGTTGTAAATGAGACAGGTTTTTCTGCAATAAACGCGTTTCGGTGAGATCGGTTAACACAATTAACTGCCCAGGTTCAGGCGCTAATGGCGTAATAGCCAATTTTACTCGTCGACCATTTTTAAGCGACACTTCATGGCCGTCATCATCTTGTGGGGCAAAAGCACGATGAATAATATCAAACCAACGGGCCCCCTGCAGAGGTCGTCCTAAGAGTTCGGTTGCAACTGGATTGGCTAACGTAACCACACCGTCACCATCAAGGATCACCACACCAGATGGCATGGCTTGAAGAATATGCGCCATTTGATTTGACATATTGGCGGCCTTACTAGAATAAGTACTGATAACCGGAGTGGCTGAGTTAGTTACTGAGTTAGTGGCAGAATTAGTGACTGAGTTAGTGACTAAGCTGCTAGCAAAGCTGGCAGCAAAGTTCACATTGCGTTGCTGTACTGAATTAGCCCCAATAGCTGGCGATTCCGCCTCTGTATCAGTTGTGGTGATAGACGAAGCTGACACAGGTAACTCATAGTCTGAATGATCTGTATGTGTTAACGCTCGTGCTAAATACATGGTCGCTCCGTCAAAAAAATAACATTTGACTAGCTGAATGCATTTACTGTGCCAAGCAATTTCTTATAGTAATAGAAGCATCGGCAGACCGTGTTTTAAGCCAGTGATAAAGCAACATACTTATGAGTTTAGTTCATTGGCCTTACCACATTTTGCAAAACCAATATTTCGGCCAGCATTCAATAAAACTACTTAATCGCAATACTATCTAGCGGTAACAATATATTACTTCTCAAGTTAAAAATATTTGCTGTGCCAAGCTATTATCTCAAGCACTAGAAACATGAGATCATTAATTTTTCAGTTACTGATAAACGAAAAAACACACCTGAGGGTGTGTTTTTATAAAATCCAAAATTCAGATAATGGTCTAGTCTTTACTCAAACCATATTTACGCATTTTCTCGACTAATGTTGTACGGCGAATACCCAACATTTCGGCGGCTCTTGCTACCACACTGTCTTGCTGCTCAAGTGCTTGACGGATCATGTCGATTTCTAATTCCGCTAGTAAGTCTTTTAAATTAACCCCTTCTGGCGGCAATTCACTAGGGAAACGCGTTTCTGGTATTTCAACAGGTTCTTCATCACTGAATATTGAAGCTAAAGCATCGCGCTCCAATTGTTCTTCACTGATTTCAACACAATATTCTGGTACCTCTATGTAACGGTACTTATGCGGTAAATCATTAACGTCGACTAATCCACCAGGAAACAAGATGGTTAAACGCTCTACCAAGTTTGATAATTCACGCACATTACCAGACCAAGGGTGTTCTTTTAACGATTCTATCGCACGTTGAGTAAAACGGACCTTACCGCGGCCTTCATTAAACACTCGGCTAACTAATTCGTGCAACAGTAGCGGCACATCGTCACGACGCTCACTTAAACCTGGCATCTCAATTGGGAACACATTGAGTCGATAATATAAATCTTCACGAAATGTGTTATCCACAATCATGGTTTCAAGGTCACGATGCGTTGCGGCAACGATACGCACATCAGTAGCAATTGTTTTGCTGCCACCGACACGTTCAAATACCTTTTCTTGCAACACACGTAACAACTTAACTTGCATTTGCAGCGGCATATCGCCAATTTCATCTAAAAATAGCGTGCCACCTTCTGCCAATTCAAAACGGCCTTTACGAGATGATATCGCCCCAGTGAAAGAGCCTTTTTCATGGCCAAACAATTCACTTTCAAGTAATTCAGCAGGAATCGCACCACAATTGACCGGAATAAACGGTCCATCACGTCGTTCAGATAAATAATGAATATTACGCGCTACAACTTCTTTACCGGTACCCGATTGACCCAATACTAATACGGTCGCATCAGAACTTGAAACTTGGTTAATCAAATGGCGGACTTTAGCAATACCTTCACTGCGGCCGACTAAGCTTCGGAATAGTTTGGTTTGATTACCATTAGTTAAAGTGTGTTCTCGCTTGGCTTGGCCAAAAACTTGGCAAAAATGCAGCAGTTCAGTCAATTGCGGGTAATTTATCGGCTCTTCAATTGTTCCGAGCATGTTGGATACATTGGCATCAGTATCGCCTAATAACAACATCGGTTGCCAGGGCACTATAGCGGCTATGTTTTTGATACTCTCGACGCTGATGTTTTCATCAAACACGACAACCGCGCGATACCGAGATTGCTCGATCAGGGCTAAAAAAGATTCATTAGAGACAATTTCGCACTGTTCACCTAGGAATTCGAAAATGCAGCACAAACGAGTCACGCGCTCTGATGGGGTACCGACAATTAAAATTCTTTGTTCTATTTGCATCATTCAGAAGGCCAAAAGCTCTTGTTATAGGTATTGATTCGGGATGATTATGCCGCATATCGCCACATAAACCAAAGTACATTGCCGTCATAAAAACTAACAGCACAGCCATTATTCTAGCATTATTCCTAAAACAGGATCGTTAATCCGCTAAATACAGTGAAGAAAAACGAACTCAATGGTAAATAACCTCAGCTAGGGATAATAAACGGTTATCAAACAGCCCTTTGTCTCGCTAACTGTGTTGCATTGACTTGCAATAGGCTAGCTATTGGCGCAGCTAGTAATAAGAGACTGCGCCTTGTTAGCAAAACAAATGACAAGTTTGATATGAAATAGGCCGCATGCTGTCATTTTGCCTTACATAACCCACATCTTAACCCGAGTTGAGGTTAAATATTGTATTATCAGCCCACTATAAGCAAGCATCAGTTACATTTTATCTACAACAGATAGCATTTTATATTGAAAATGATGGTTTTTCATTCAAAAATTCTAATGGAGCAAGTTTTGTTTTGGTGGTGAGGTTAGATATCGACTCGCTAGAAACACTCTCTCACGGCAAATAGATGATGTTCTTGAATTAAATACTAAGCCAGACAGCAAAAAAGACGCTAGGCGCCTTTTTTAGGTTAAATACAGTATTCGGTAACGATTAACTAGGCTCAGCGGTTAACTCATGCATATCTTGAGGAATTGCATCCCAACCTTCTTTAATGGTTTTTAAAATCGACACCACATCGTCAATTGCTTGCGAGTCGTTATTGAGATTGGCTTCGGACATTCTACGCAACATGTAATCGTATAACTGAGTCAAATTACCGGCGACATCAGCGCCAGCATCCATATTTAAACTACCATTAAGGCCATTAACAATCCCCATAGCTTTACCAATTAACATACCTCGGTTGGCAATGTCACCGTTTCCTATGGCTAATTTGGCTTGAGCTAAGCGTTCTAGTGCGCCCGCTAATAACATTTGAATAATACGATGTGGTGTTGCCACAGCCAGATTACTGTCAACTGAAACCTTACGATATGATTGCATTGATCCGCGCATATTGATACCTACCTATTTGAATCGATTACTTTATATACATTAATTTGGCGTTTTGTGGTATTGCCTGCCTGTAATAACGTTTGCCTAAAATCCATAATTTTTTGGCTTTGTTTTATTAGTGTCTGAGTTAAATCATACTGCTGTTCGAGTATCTCTCTGTCAGTAAAATTAATGTCAGCCACCAAGGCATGTAATAAACTTTGACGCATTTCAATAAGTGATTGCAATTCTGATACCAGATCAGAAACAGCTTCATCTTCAGGCTTCGAATTTTCAATTTTATCAATAATATACATAAGCTTATTATTAACATCATTTATTCTATTCAGTGAGTATGTCAACCTAAGACCTCTTTAAATACCTTCAAAATTCATTTAACCAACCATGAGTCAAAAAAACGACAGAGCGACCCACTAACAGTTACCAACATTAAACCAAATACTAATAACGACTCTAACTGCTTAGTTATTATCTCTCACTACACCAGGCAATGAATCTATACGCGATTGTATATCACCGGCTTGTGCATTTAAGCTTGCCACAACTAAATCCATCGCATTGAATTGAGTATATAAACGTGCACTGTAGGCTTCCATGCGGGTATTTAATTGCTCACGGCTATCACCAAGACGGCTGAGTTGCTCATCCAGTGTAGTATCACGGCTGTCCATGATGCCACCGGTTTTAACATAACCATCCATCAAAGAAGACATTTTACTCGCCAGTCCAGAATCCTCAGTACTGAACATCTCAGCAATAGCGCCTTTGTCGCTCGCAATCATTTCAGTTAGCTTAGTTGAGTCAATTTCGAGCAAACCTTTAGTGGTGGTGGTTATACCAAAGTTAGCTAACATTTGATTACCATCAGAAGTGCTGAATTGACTAGACAGCATATTGCGCATTTGACTTTGTATGCTTCGAGGTAATGTATCACCTTGTAAAATACCCGCCTGCCCGGTATCTGCGTCATAACTAGTTAAGCTTTGAATGGTGGTCATCACTGAGTTATAAGCAGAAACAAAACCTTCAATTGCTGTTTTGGTTTTAGCGGTATCTTTACTTACGGTGAGTGTGGTGGCTTTATCAATATCTGCTGCAGTTAGCTTAAGCGAAACCCCAGTTATTCCCTCTTCAATTTCATTGGTTTGAGATACCACTTTTACACCATCAATATAAACGATGGCACTCTTTGCAGCTGTTATCTCTGTCATTGAAAACGTATCGGTTAAGCCGGAATTACCATCACTGTCGGTTGCGGTAACGCTAATGGTATTTTCTTCACCAGAATTTTTTGAACCGAGCACTAATTGCGGGCCTAACTCTCCATTAATAATAGTGGCAGTAACATCATTGTTATCATCTGAACTGTTAATTTTGTTCATAATTTCAGTCAATGTGTCTGTTGCTTCAACATCAATATTAAAGCTATCGCCACTACCAACCACAATGGATAATGAGCCAGTACCAATGGTGGTATCATTATCGACAACTACAGCTGAACCGACTTTTTGGTTTTGGGCTAATTGCTCAACTTTAACCTGATAACTACCCGACACAGCTGTTTTATCAACTGTTGCAGTAAGGTACTCTTTTGTTGACGCCGCTACTTTTTGGCTGCTAAACGTCTCAGTTTTGGTCAAGGTGGTTAATTTGCTTTTAAATTCTGACATGGCGCTTTTTAAGGAGCCGATACCAGAAATTTCTGCATTAATCTTACCTTCATTAACATCAAACCTAGCTATTTTGCCGGCGCTTTCTGCATTAACCAACGCAGTAACAATACCGCCAATATCAAGGCCAGAACCTATACCTACTGATGTTAATCCCATAATAACCTCTACTGTTTATAGCGTTAAAAGCTTACCCAAATAATACTGAATCAAAACACTTACCAAAAAAGAGTCACTAAACTTCAGTTTTCATCAACAAACCAGTCACTTCATTTAATTTTTTAGCAATATCCAAGGCTTCTTCATTGGGAATTTGCCTAATTAACTCACCGGTAGTCACATCTATCACTTTTACAATTTGAATCCCAGACTCTTCATCTACTTTAAAGGCTAAACCTTTTTGCATCACATTCATACTGGCGGCAATGTCGCTCACTGCTTGGTTAAGCTCTTCAGAATCGACCTTAGTGGCCTGATTAACTTGTTCTGTAGTGCGACTGTTATCACCCGGCTTTTGTATACCATCAACAGGCAAACCTGCATTAGCAACAGTAGACTGCTTATCGAGTAGATTAGACAATCCATCTTTTCGTAAATTGATATTTGAACCTGCTACATTAACATCCATGACACACCTCGATCACGCTAATAAACCAATGCAATTATTACACCGCTTTTGTCATCATCCTAATGTTTAATGCCAATAACGATTACATTAAGCATCACGCCAAACGGTAGATAAGCATTTTGATTTATCATAGGTTTAAAAACATAAAAGGGAGAATCGCAAGCGACCCTCCCTATCTGTTACCTTTACACTCGCTAATCGCTATTAATAGTATCTCTTGTTATAGGGATGACTATTATAGTAAAGCCTATTATAGAAGAGATAGCGCAGTCTGTGGTAACTGGTTAGCCTGAGCTAACATCGCAGAAGAGGTTTGCGATAAAATCTGCTGCTTAGTTAACTGCGCGGTTTCTGCCGCAAAGTCCACATCTTGAATACGGCTACGCGCATCGGTTACGTTAGTTTGTACGTTACTTAGGTTGCTAATGGTAAAGTTCATCCGGTTTTGCACCGCACCCAAATCAGCGCGCTGACTGTCAATACTCGCAATCGCCGCATCAATAATACTAATCGCATCTTGAGCACCATCCTGAGTGCTCAAGTTAATGCC
>NZ_JACJDU010000010.1:89152-111837 GCF_014163715.1 Shewanella sp. SR44-4
GTCGCTGTATCGAAGCTCTGGTAGGTGCGACCAATAGCCGCTGACGACACGTCTTTCATGGTTAATGATATGGTTTCATTGGCGTTGGCACCAATTTGGAAGTTTTTAGTGCCAAACGAGCCATCCACCAACTTGCTACTTCCAAAGGATGTGGTGTCAGCAATACGGGTTAACTCACTTTGCAATGCTGCTAGCTCTTTTTGCATTGCGCCACGGTCTTCTGCCGAGTTTGAACCGTTAGCAGACTGTAAAGACAAGTCACGCATACGCTGTAAAATATTGGTTGACTCGCTCATCGCGCCTTCGGCGGTTTGCGCCATTGAAATACCGTCGTTGGCATTACGCATCGCGACACCAATACCGTTAATTTGGCTCGACATACGGTTAGAGATTTGCAAGCCTGCTGCATCGTCTTTAGCACTGTTGATGCGCATACCAGTAGATAAACGCTCCATTGACGTTGAAAGGTTACTGTTTGCTTTATTTAAGCTTAGCTGTGACTTCATTGAAGTGACGTTAGTATTAACTGAAATAGCCATATGTAAAATTCCTCTTCTTAGTTGAACGCCAAGACTCGGAGCTTGGCTAAACGGTTAATCATTAAACTGTTACTTTTTATAAGAGCCTTTTTATAAAAGACCTTATATCGATACAAACTTAAAACGTTTTATATATAGTCAAACAAACTGGTCGAACTTACTTTACTGAACAAACTCGATGCTGCGCTGAGTGCGAGTTGTTGCTTTTCAAATTCGGTAATGGCCGAGGCAAAATCTAAATCTTCTAACTTTGATAGAGCCGAGGTGTTAATCAACTTTTCATCAGTATGATTATCGCTATACTGCTGCAGCACTTTCAGGCTGTTACCCGTTAAGCTACGTTGCTGACTCATTTGATTGACGCCACTATCAATGTTATTCAAGAGCTGTGCCAACTCTGACTGGCCAGCAGGTGTTTGTGCATCATCACCACTTTCAAATAATGCGATAGCCTTGCTGAACGTATCGAAAATACTGACTTGTGCGACTTCATTGATGCTGAAACTATCGCCAGCTTTAGGGGTTCCTTTTATGGTTACTTCAATATCGTTTACCTTTACCGGCAAAGACGCGTCAAAAGCGGCTAATGGTGCGACACTTATTGCCGGAACAGCACTGTTGAAGACTTCAACATTTGTGCCGCCAGTACCGTTATCGGTAAAAACAAACTGATATACATCAGCCACATGCGGTACCGCTGGTATTTGCGGTACGATTTTGGCGCTAGATACAACAAAGTCGCCTTGCTGAGACGGCAAATAATTGACGCCATAATCGCCCATGGGATTTGGTGCATTCATAAAGGCGGCGTCGCCTGGCACATTGGTATTAACTTGTACCCCTGCAGCAACATTGCTTTTACGAATACCGGAGTCACCGCTGTAAACCACATCGCCATTGTTAGCGAAAGCAAAAGGTGCACTGTTGGTTTTATTGCCCGCAAAAATATAATTACCCGATTCGTCTTTGGTATTGGCAATGGACATTAATTGTTCAAGACTTTGACGCATGTCATCGGCAATCACTTGCCGCTCGGCGGAAGTCATGCTGCCGTTAATGCCGCGAAGCACAGACTCTTTCATGCTGCCAACTAAGGTATCGGCTTGACCTAACTGGCTTTCGGCTTGTTGAATGTGATTAGTGGCGTAATCAATGTTTTTTACAAATTGATCTATTAAGGTATTTTTTTGCTTTAAGTTATCAATGCCGATGGCTGCAACTGGGTCGTCACCAGCGGTATTGACTCTTTTACCACTATCAATCTGCGCTATGATGCTATTGGTGGCAGATTGCTTGTTTAATATGCTATTGGTGTTTTGCTGAAACATCTGTCCGGTAGAAATTCTCATGATGTATCTCCTAGCGAACCGAGCTTAATAAAGTATCGAAAATGGTTTGTGCTGTAGTCATAATTCTGGCGGCTGCTTGATAAGATTGTTGAAAGCGCAATAAGTTTGCTGCTTCTTCATCAAGGTTTACACCCGATTCACTTTGCACTCGGGTACTCGCTTGTTGATATATTGCCGTCGCCGAGCCCACGCGCACTTCAGCAGACTTAGTTTGGCTACCAATATCTAATTTAGTATTTTCAAACACGCTGGTTAAGGTGCCAGTGCCGTTATTCATTAATTTAACGTCTGATAACTTGGCCATTTCAACTGCGTTGTTGTTGTTACCTTCGGCAAATGCTAAATCAAACGTAAAGCTATTTGAGGTACCAGAACCAGTAATATCAAAGTCCATACCAAAAGCGTTGATATTGTTACCAGAATAAGAGTATGGACCAGTGCCTATTTCGGTACCGGCGGCATTAAATGCTTGGTAAGTCGTCGGTGTTGTAGTGTCGAGCTTGAAAGTAATCGTTGAACCAACCTGGAAACCCGCTACAGTTGAATCCATGCTGTTTAAGCTAACTGAAGTGTTACCTAAATTAGTTGAGGCCGATGTTAAAGTTGGCCCCGCAGCGGCAATGCCTTTAGGGTCGGTCATCACTACTTTTAAACCTGCAGCACCAGCCGTTGGACGAATTTCAAACTTATCACCATCCGCTATTGGGCCGCCGGCAACATTAATGCTAAAACCTGCACTACTTGTTAATTGAGTACCCGATAATGTTAAGTTTGATACTTTTCCGGTTTGATTATCTGTTAATTGATAACCATTCGCTGTGGTAAAACTTAGTTGGTAGGTGCTTCCTGACAATGCGCCAACATCGTCAATATTGACCGACATGGCTGCCGTACCGCTATTAGTAGAATGACTTCCGACACGGCCAGATGCCATTAATGGGTCGTTAATATCACGAAAAATATCACTACCAACGTCACCATTTAAATCAAAACCTTTGGATTGCATTTCGTTAAAGGTGTCTGCTATGCCTAATGCTAATTGACCGAGTTCAGTACTGGCCGGTAATAAGGTGTCGTCTCTAAATGAAAATAGTGCGCCAAGTTGACCGCCTAATTTAGACGGGTCAATGTTAAGGGTTTTATCGCCAATAGAGGCATTAATGCGTGGTTCATTTGGATAAGGATCGCCGGTACTGATGCCCATCGACATCGACACTTCACCTGACACCAACATTACTGAGCCGCCCAGCATAATTGACTTTGCGCCGGTATCTAAAGGGATGACATTAACCTGAGCATACTGGCTGAGCTCTAAAATGAGTGCGTCTTGTTTGTCTAGTACTTGACTGTCTTGGTCTTGAGATTTCATCAACTCTAAATTAATGTTGCCTAGTTCTTTACTGATTTCATTAATACGGGTGGTAATGGATTCTATTTGGCTATTGGTTTGTTTCACCTGGCCATCTAGTTGTGATTGCATTTGATTCAGACCAGCGGCTAACTGTTGCGCAGAACTTAAGCTGTTAGTGCGAATACCAAGATCTGTTGGTAAATCGGCCACACTATTGATGCTTGCAAAAAAGTTGTTTAGATTTTCTGGGACCATTTTGCCAATTTGAGAATAAATCTGGTCTAGCTCACTTAACTTACTGTAAGACGTTTCAGCCGCACTCATGCTTGTTTGACCGATGCGTAATTCACGTGCAGCAAACTCGTTGTAAACACGTTTAACATCGGACACATACGTGCCGGTGCCATAAAAATTATTGCCCAAGCGTTGTGATTCTAATGATGACTGGGTAGCAACTTGTCTGTTGTAACCTTCAGTATTGGCATTGGCAATGTTATTACTGGTCACACCTAACTGAGCTTGAGATGCTTGGACGCCTGTGCGAGCGATATTGAGTAAGTCAATCGACATTATTTAGTCTCCACAGGTAATATAGATTTAAGGCCTTCTTTTACCGACTTCATCACATTGATGACTTTATTGGCATATTGAGGGTCGGTGGCGTAGCCGGCTTTTTGTAATGCTTTAATAAACTGAGTTGGCTCGCTGGCAACTTTACGCGCATCCTGATAACGATCGCCTTGATTAATAAACGACACAAAGTCATTAAAGCTCTGTTCAAGGTTGTCATACATTCTGAAATCCGCTTTTTGTTGCACCGCAATGCCCTTTTCAAACTCCAATGTATTGACTGAGGTTTTATCACCTTGCCAACGCTTGTCTGCTTTAATATTAAACAGGTTATGACTCATAGTACCGTCGTTACGGCGTACCACTTTTTGGCCCCAACCGGTTTCTAAAGCGGACTGGGCAATTAATACCTCAGCTGAAGTTCCTAACGATTTAGCCGCTTTTTCAGCATGGGGATACAAGACTGAAATAAAATGTTCTGGGCTAGTAAATTGACTCACTGCAATGCCTTTAGCTTTAGGAACTGCAAAATCTGTTTGCGGCAATACCTTGCCTACTTGTACCGCTTGACTGGCTAATTGCTCACCGCGCAATACACTATTTAACTGTTCACCGTTTAACACATTTGTAAGTTGGGCTGACATTGGTCGCATCGATTCGGCGCTATCTATAATAGAATGGGCTGTATCAGAATTAGCGATTACAGAATGCGATGCGGCTATTTGATCTTTTGGCGCAATAATATCGAGAGTGTCTTTATCTAACTCTGTTGCTGGAGCAACAAACATACTTGGGTTAACTTTATAATCACTATTGCCACGCAATACTGAAGCTGGCGTAATGGGGCTATCATCTGGGTCTAATTGCTGCACCATCATTTCAGCCAAGCCCAACATGCCTTTATTGGATAAATCGACTGACATTTGCTGATCGCGCATTTGTTCAAAAAACGCAGTGGTTTCACTGTTCATTGGATTGTCTGACTTAAACGCGGCATTAGCATCTCGCATGCTTTTCATCAGCATTTGAATAAAAATACCTTCAAATTGCTTTGCTGCTTCTTTAAGTGCCCCCTTCTCGTCTTTCTGGGCTTGGACACGAAGTGAATCTAGTCCTCCTAGATCCAGAAAGTTCGATGAAGCTGACAACTTTTCCATAGTCATTCCGACAATTATTAGATAATGATAAGTTCACCATGCAAAGCGCCTGCCATTTTTAACGCTTCGAGTATGGCAAGTACGTCTGATGGTGCTGCGCCCACTAAATTCACGGCTCTTACGAGTTCGTCTAGTGTGGTACCTGGATTAAACATAAACATACGACGATCTTTTTCTGACACATCAATCGTACTGTTTGTAGTAACAACCGTTTCACCACCCGCTAATGCGTTGGGTTGTGACACTTGTGTGGCTTCAGCAATAGTCACGGTTAATCCACCGTGAGTGACAGCCGCGGGTAATAACTTGACGTTTTGGCCAACCACAATGGTGCCAGTACGTGAGTTAACAATCACTTTGGCTGACTCTTCCGCCGGTATAACTTCAATGTTTTCTAATACCGATAAAAATGACACCCGCTGTGATGCATCGCGTGGCGCGCTCACTTGAATAGAGGTGGCGTCAATGGCCTTTGCCATGTCTGGGCCAAGTAAATCGTTAATTGCATCTGCGGTACGTTTGGCGGTTGAAAAATCTGAGCGACGTAAATTAAACGTAAGGTAATCACCGCTAGCAAATGGACTAATAACGCTGCGCTCAACAATGGCACCACCTGGAATGCGGCCAACGGTTGGGGTATTTTGGATCACCAATGAGCCATCAAGTCCTTCGGCACTAAAACCACTGACAATTAAACTGCCTTGAGCAATGGCGTACACATTGCCATCGACCCCTTTTAGGAAGGTTTGCAATAAAGTACCGCCACGTAAACTTTTGGCTTCGCCTAAACTGGACACGGTAATGTCAAGATTTTGACCCGGTTTAATAAAGGCAGGCATTTCGGCATGCACCGCAACGACAGCGACGTTCTTTGAATTAGGACGAACAGAGTCTGGTAAATTAATGCCGAAATTTTTGAGCATGGTTCTGAAGGTTTGTTCGGTATAACGGGTTTTCTCCCCAGTACCTGGCAAACCGACCACCAAGCCATAACCGATTAATTGGTTACTTCGCACCCCTTGAATACTGGCGATGTCTTTAATCCGTTCTGCATGTGCAGGTGCGGTTAGCATTAGTATTGATGCGACTATCGATACAGCCGACGTAATCAGTTTAATGTTCATGCATTACTCCTTAAAAAGGCCACCAGTCACTCATAAAGAATGAACTCAGCCAACCGACTTTTTGGGAGTCAGCAAACGTACCGGTACCGCTATACTGAATACGAGCGTTAGCCACTCGTGTCGAATCGATTGTATTGTCTGGATTAATGTCTTCGCTGCGGATCATTCCGGTGACACGAATAAACTCATCACCGTTGTTAATAGAAATCCATTTTTCACCGCGGATCACCAAGTTGCCGTTACTGAGTACCTGGATGATATTGGCCGAAATACTGCCATCTAAACTGTTAGATTGATCGGCGTCAGACTCGCGCTTGGTATTCATGCTGTCGGAGTAACCCAAATCAATTGGGACACCACTGATGGAAATATTTTTACCGCCGGCATAAATGGGCTCTACACTTAAATCTGAGCCTTTTTTGATTTCGTTATTGGCACTTTTCGACGCTTGAGTGGACTCTTTTAAGGTCACGGTAATAATGTCGCCGACGCGATGCGCACGAATATCGGAATACAAGCTTGATGCTTGGCTATCAAGATAAATAGATCCCGTTGGCGCCACCTGCGTCGGAACGGTATCTGGGTATACCGGCGCATAAAATGGGTCATCAGCAATCGGTTTCTTGGCAGTAGAACTACAGCCAGCCAATAACACTACTGAGGCTAACGCAATGTATTTAATCATGTTAGCTCCTTAGAGATTCTGATTAATATAAGACAACATCTGATCAACTGCTGAGATAACTTTAGAGTTCATCTCGTAAATACGTTGACCTTGAATAAGGTTGACCAACTCTTCTGTTACATTCACGTTAGAGGTTTCTAGTGCTCCTTGGCGAATAGAACCTAAGCCGTCTTGCGACGCAGTACCTTGAATAGGTGTGCCACTTGCACCCGTTTCGGTATACAAGTTTTGTCCTAACGGATCTAAACCTGCCGGATTAATAAAATCGGTCATGGTTAACTGGCCAATAACTTGACTGGCTGCGGTACCAGGGGTTTGCACTGACACTTCGCCCGATGCCGATACCGTAATACTGGTGGAATCATCCGGGATGGTAATTGGCGGTTGCACCACATAACCTGAACCCGGGGTTACAATCTGACCAGTATCATCTAAGCTGAACTGGCCATTACGCGTGTAGGCTGCTGTGCCATCTGGCATTTGCACTTCAAAAAAGCCCGAACCTTCAATCATTAAATCTAATGAGTTATCGGTAGTCAGCATGTTGCCTTGGGTAAACATTTTTTGGGTAGCAACAACTTTAGTACCCGCACCAATGTTTAAACCATTGGGTAACTTGCTGTTGTCTGAGCTAATACCACCGGCTTGATTAACCGTTTGATAAAGTAAGTCTTCAAATACCGCACGACTTTTCTTAAATCCGACAGTACTGGCGTTGGCCACGTTATTTGAAATAACGGCAATGTTAGTTTGCTGGGCATCGACACCGGTTTTACTTATCCATAACGCTGGATGCATAATAATTACTCCTAACTAATTCTCATCAAGGAAGTGGACGCCCGATCAATTTCTTCAGCGTTCTTCATCATTTTGACTTGCATTTCGTATTGACGTTGAATATCAATCATGGCGACCATTTCATGCACTGAGTTCACATTACTGCCTTCAACCGCGCCGCTTTCAACTTGAACGCCGGGGTCGTTTGGTGCATTGCCACCCGCAGTTAAGCGAAACAACCCATCTTCACCGCGCATTAGGTTTTCGTTACCAGGATTAACTAATTTAATCCTCGCGACCTCTTCTATCACTTCAGCGGTTGCTCCTTGCGGACGTACTGAAATAATACCGTTGGCGGAAATTTCTATTTTCTCAACCGGAATGGGTAACACAATAGGACCCGAAGCTCCCATTACCGGACGGTTACTGCTATTTAACAACAAACCTGTACTGTCAATTTTTAAACTGCCCGCACGGGTGTATCCTTCAGAACCATCTGCCGCTTGCACTGCAAGCCAGCCATCCCCCTTAACCGCAATATCAAGGTCACGACCAGTGGTTTTAATCGGACCACCGTTAAAATTACTGCCTGGGCTTTCCATCATCGAAAACACCCGAGTAGGCAAGCCTTCACCAAATGCCTGCATTGAACGGGCTTGGACCATGTCAGCTTTAAATCCATCAGTATTGGCATTAGCAAGATTGTTCGCACTCACTGCTAGGGCATTCATCCCCTGCTTTGCGCCACTCATGGCAATATAAAGAAATTTGTCCATTTTTTGCTCCGTCAAACTTTCTGCAAAAACACTATATACACAGAATAAGCAAGCATCATGCCAATGAGATTTAAGTTGTGTTATAAGGAGGTAACTACATGAATCGGTTAATCAATAAAATTAACGAATAACGCGTGAGTGTCAAAAAAGCATCTATCAACACTAGTGAGGTAATAACAAGGAGTAGCGAGGAGTAACAATAACAAGGATAAAGGCAAGGTGTTGCCGTAAACGGCAACACCTATTATCACGTAAATATAAATTGATAAGGTAAAAGTAAACGTAAACTTAGCGGATTTGTAATATCGTTTGATTTAAGGTGTTGTTGACTTCAAGCGTACGCGAGTTAGCCTGGAAGTTACGCTGAGCCGAGATTAAATCAACCAGCTCTGTGGTTAAATCAACGTTTGATTGCTCAAGCGCAGATGAACGAATACTACCAAATGTACCGCTATTGGCTTCTCCCGCTAATGCAGCACCTGAATCGATACTGGCTTTCCAAGATGTATTACCCACCTGTGTAAGGCCTTGTTCATTAGCAAAGCGTACTAATGCCACGCGCGCTAACGGAACCGTTGAGCCATTACTGTAACTCGCGGTAATTAAACCATCGGAACCAATACCAACATTGGTTAATCGACCTACGGTAATACCATCTTGAGTTAATTCAGTCACTTCAAACGGAGATGAATACTGAGTTGGACTATTAAATTTTATCGTAAGCGCTTGAGTACCATCAGCGCCAGGGCCTAAAGCACCTGCACCAGCAGCACCTAATACTTCGGTGGTAATAATTTCAGGATCACTGCCAGTATAAGCACCAACAGAGTTAAATTTAAGCACCGCACCTGACCATGCTCCTCCAGCCGTGCCCGGATTAACAGCAGACGCGAGCCCTGTTGGATCCACGAGACCATCACCATCAGTGTCAGTATCTGTATCCGTTGCATATTTCCCAGCAGTTGTTACATCGACAGGATCACCATCAACAGCATAAAAAGCTACCCAATTACTTTCGCCAGTATGCGAACCACCAGTGGGTTTAACAAAGTAGGTGGTCATAATATGCGACTCGCCTAACGAATCATAAATCGTCACTGAGGTGGAATTATTGAATGTATCAGAATCTGCAGGATTAAACTTAGTTGGATCTAGGGCTGTTTCACTCACATTAAGATTCATCTGCAAACCAACATTTTCAGTTTGCACTGGGCTACCCGCCGTGTCAGGGATCTTAATCGGTTGGGTTGTGGTTAAACTCACTGAAGTTGAGTTACCATCTTCATCCACCGGGAAACCTTGTAAAAAATTACCTGCTGAGTCGACCATATAATTACTTGAGTCAACTTTAAACGCACCCGCACGGGTGTATGACTGATCTTGCGAACCTAATTCTGAAGAGGTAACAAAGAAGCCACCACCACTGATCGCCATATCCAACGAGTTACTGGTAAATTGCAAGCTACCTTGATGAAACTGCTGCGCAACTTGTGTGGTAGTTGCACCGCCACCCACAGCTGTTTTACTGTTAGAAAAAATTGAATTGGCGTAAACGTCAGCAAATTCAGCTCGCGATTCTTTAAAACCAATAGTATTGACGTTGGCGATGTTATTCGCAGTTGTATTTAAGTCTTTTTGCGCGGCAGCGATACCACTCAATGCGATGTTAAATGACATATTACACCTCTCACAATTAATTCATTTATGATGACAGCTAACGGTTTGTTGTTAGCCGTACTATGTTTCAGATACTGCGAGTACGTCAGATAATTTAATTCCACCTACTCCACGCAAATTCAAAATTGCTCCTGTTGCTACAGTGCCTAATGACACACTGGTAACATGAGCGTAGGTCGATACGGCTAAATCTTGTGACGTTCCATCGACTTTACCACTGGCCTTAATGGCATAATTACCCGCTTTAGCTGGGTTACCACTTTTATCTAGACCATCCCAAGTCACATCAACATTGCCGCCTTTACTGCCGTCAACATTAAAGCTCTTAATAAGCTGACCCGACTCGTCTTCAACTCTTACCGTAATCGTTTCAATTGCTGAAGGTGTACTAATCACCCCTTTTATCTCAGAGCTTTCGGTAGAGATAGCGCCGGTATCAGAAGGAATGAGCACTTTGCGGCCAACCAAGCCTGAAGCTTGTAACGCCTGGCTAGAACTCATCACAGTATTAAGGTTAAGGATTTCATCATTAAGATTTGAAATACCATCGACTGTAGAAAACGATGCCATTTGGGCAATCATTTGATCGTTATCAACCGGTTTAAACGGATCTTGCATCGACAATTGCTGACTGAGTAAAGCAAAAAAATCTTCTTGCTTTAACATCTGATCTTTTGATTCAGGGATAGCGCTTTCTTCAGGCAAACGAATTCCGTCTAGGAAAGGATTACCCGTAGTCGTGCTGGTCGTATTTGTCTGTACAGAACTTTTCGTTGTAGCGCTAGTATTAGATGCACTACTGGATTGTTGCGGTAAAGACTGACTGTAAGAATTAACGAGGCTCATTGTTACCTCCTGGAATAATCATACTATTTACCCATCCTTAATGTCTGTTGCAACATAGACTTTGTTGCATCAGCCACCTGAACGTTCATTTGATAAGAACGCGATGCAGAAATCATATCCGCCATTTCTTCCATCACATTGACATTAGGTTTATAGATAAAACCATCACCATCCGCCATGGGATGGTCTGGCGAGTATTCTTTTAATAATGGCTTATTACTTTCGACAATGCCTTTAACGGTTACGCCAGGCGAACTGTTTTGCTGGCTATTGGCTTTTAGCATTTCGGCTTCAAAAACAGGATGACGCGCGCGATAGGTTTTATCGACACTGCTAGACACAGAATCAGCATTGGCAATATTACTGGCGGTGGTATTCAAACGCACTGACTGCGCAGACATACCTGAACCAGAAACATTAAAAATATTAAATAAACTCATAATTAATCACCTCGCAATGCTTTACGCATGCCACTAAATTTTCCCTCAAGAAAGCCTAATGACATTTGATATTCGAGCGCATTTTGCATAAATGCTGCTTGCTCTTTCTGCGTATCGACAGTATTACCATCGCCAGTATCAGCTTGATTTGGCATACGATATTGAACATGCTGTTGACTTAACGCCGTTAAATCAAAATGTTTCTCTGTGGTTTGGCTCATACTCAAGCCTTTCTGATGCGAGCTTGCCGCTTGCATAGCAGAAGCAAAATTGACATCTTGAGCTTTATAATGAGGAGTATTGGCATTGGCGATATTACTTGAAATCACTTCTGCTCTTTGAGCTCGAATGCCCAAAGAGTATTGGTGAACACCTAATGCATTATCGAAATTAATCGCCATAAAATTGCCTCCATCAGCTAACTGGTAGAAATAAAGCAAAGGTTATGCCAACAATTTAATTTATGAGGGAATAAAAGATAAAAACAAACATGCCGACGAATGCCGGCATGATAAATAGATTAAGTTATTATATTATCTAGGTTTTCTTTTGATAATAAATCCCAGGATTACAGCGAACCATATTAAATTCTTCGGTTAATCCCGCAAGAGATTCTGACGCACCCAAAAATAAAATACCTTTAGGATTAAGTGCGGCAGCAAATTGCCGCAAAATTTTAGCCTTTGCCTCAGGAGCAAAGTAAATCAACACATTGCGGCAAAAAATAATATCGTATTTACCTAATAGGCTATAACTTTCAAGTAGATTATGGGCTCTAAAGTTAACTAATCGCTTCACATTATCTTTAACTTTCATGTTACCCGAAGGTAAAGCATCAAAAAACTGACGTTTACGTTCTTCAGACAAACCACGAGCAAGTGCTAAACCATCATATTCAGCATTTTTACAACGATCTAGCATAGAAGGTGATAAATCTGTTGCCTGAATTGTCGCGCCTCCTGGTAAAGCACCAGGTTTACGTTGTTGATATTCCAACACCGTCATGGCCAACGAATAAGGTTCTTGACCTGAAGAGCACGCAGCCGACCAAATTTTTAATGGTCTGCCAAGCTTACTGTATTCAGGCAATAGAGTATTGTGCAGTAATTCAAATGGATAACGGTCTCGAAACCATAACGTTTCATTGGTGGTCATCGCATCTATCACTTCAGCGCGCAGTTGCCGTTCTATCGGTTTCATCGACTTTTTAACTACCTCAGACAAAGAAGGCAAATTATGCTTCCCCATCAAAGGCGCTAAACGACTGCGGACTAAATATTGTTTGTTCTCACCTAACACAATACCGCTATGCTGTTCTAAAAACAGCCTAAATTGATTGTACTCTGCTTCAGCAAGTGATTTATCTGTCACATTATCTTCCTAATAGGTAAGCCTATGAACTCAACCTCTAATATTTTGCAATCTTTTGCAATAATAAAAGGTTTATAAACTTAAATGTTTGTTAACCGCTGCGGCTAACTCATCGGGATTAAACTTAGCAATAAAGTCGTTAGCCCCTACTTTTTGTACCATCGCTTGGTTAAATACACCACTTAATGATGTGTGCAATACGACTTTGATATTCTTTAATTTTGGATCATTACGAATTTCAGCCGTTAAGGTATAACCATCCATTTCAGGCATTTCAATATCAGAAATGATTAACGGAATTTCAACTGAAACATCATCCATTTCTGCGGCAATACTTTTCAGTTTTTCCAGCGCCTCTCTACCATCTTTAGCGGTATCGATTTGCAGATTTAATGACTCTAACGAACGAATAATTTGTTTACGTGCTACAGCAGAATCATCAATAACCATAATATGATAATGCTGTTCTCTATCAATAGTTAATGCTTCATTAAGCTCTTTACTGATAGAAGTCTTAACCGGTGAAATTTCATCAAGAATTTTTTCAACGTCTAGAATCTCAACCAACTCACCTTCAATCTCTGTCACCGCAGTTAAATAAGAAGAACGGCCAGAACCTTGCGGTGGAGGCATAATGGCTTCCCAATTCATGTTGATAATACGTTCAACTGAACTGACTAAAAAGCCTTGAATACTACGGTTATATTCAGAAATGATAATAAAGCAATTTTCTGTTGATGTCAGTGGGCGTCCACCCGTTGCGGCACTTAAATCGATAACGGAAATGGTTGAGCCACGAATATGAGCAACACCTTTAACAAAACGGTTTAATTTAGGCAACGTAGTCAGTGGTGGGCATTGCAAAACCTCTTTCACTTTAAACACGTTAATGCCAAACCGTTGACGGCCGCTAAGCCTAAACAATAGCAGCTCGAGTCTGTTTTGCCCGACAAGTTGGGTACGTTTATTTACTGAATCTAAAATGCTCGACATAACAAGGCCTTGTAGTTAACTGTCACCCAAAAGGATAAAAATTGTTCTTTGAAATTATAGTAAACCTTGGTTTAGCATAATACGGTTAGTACATATCTTACTGATGGTCACTCAATTTGAGTGTAAACCATCACCAATCTAACAAATACATCTCAATTTAATGAATCAAAAAGTGGGCATGCAACTTGCTTTAATTTTGTATAAATTAGCTCGCACTGTGAACTGACACTTTTTTGACGAAGGGATAATGTTATTCTTATGTCCCCTAGCCCATTTATTTTAGCTT
This sequence comes from Shewanella sp. SR44-4, assembly GCF_014163715.1. NCBI lineage: Bacteria > Pseudomonadati > Pseudomonadota > Gammaproteobacteria > Alteromonadales > Shewanellaceae > Shewanella > Shewanella sp. SR44-4. The sequence goes on from NZ_JACJDU010000010.1 coordinate 103,094, forward strand.
ATTGTGTATGCAGAGATTACTCGCATATTTTTCGTTTTTCAAAGTATAGGTGCATTCTGGCAAAACAAGCTAGTATCTTCATTATGAAAGTATTTTTTTTATGTTTTTTGTGTTCAATAACATTTTCTTTGCCTGCAATTGCTAGCGAAGAAATTATCACACCTTCACTATCGACCATTTATGCGTTAGCTAAAGAGGCGGTAGCCAAAAAAATTGATGCTGACTCAAAAGCTAAAGTGCAAATAACCCCACAAAACCTTGAGGGCAGAATCAGTCCACCAGCCTGTTACCCACCGATTAATGTCGAACTTGCCAGTGAACGGGCTATTAGTCGAAATAACATGGTAAAACTCAGTTGTAATAGCCCTGACTATGACTATCCATGGCAAATGTATCTCTCTGTTCGAGTCGAAATCCAATACCCTGTTGTGGTGGCCAACCAACTATTGTCCCCTGACCAAATTATTGGCGAACATCATTTACAAGTCATGTATGTTGACCAATATAGCTTAAAAGGTCAGTTTTTTTCCGACACTACGACATTAATCGGCTCGCGGGTGAAACGTCGGGTAGCGAAAGACTCTCCAGTATTAAGCAATAACCTGTGCTTTGTTTGCAAAGGTGACACTGTTTCTATTTATGCTAAGACCACTAATGTAGAAATAAAAACCCTTGGGGAAGCATTGCGTGATGGCAATATCGATGAGGTTATCAGAGTAAAAAACAGTAACACTAGCAAACAATTCGATGCGGTTGTAATTGGCGTTGGCGAAGTTGAAGTAAGAATGTAAAATAGCGTTAAAGTTTTTTCCTGGGGTGCCGATAGCCTGATTGGAAAACCTGATTCATTACGCTGGAGCCTCCCATGGCAATTGATATTAAGCATAACACTGCTACCAATACACAAATGCGCACTGCACGTGACACGCAGTCTGCTACGCAATCTACAACTACTGCAGCCCCAAAATCAGCTGCACCGGTTAAAACAGATTCCGTTAGCATTACCTCTCAAGCTCAACAGCTTCAGAGCGCGCAAACAAAAATGGCATCGTTACCAGAAGTAGACCAAAAAAAGGTCGCTGAAATTAAGCAAGCAATCTCTGAGGGACGATATAAAGTCGATCCAGAAAAGCTTGCAGCGAATATTGCCAGCTTTGAAGCAGAGCTAGGCGGTTTATCGTTTGACAGAGAGTAACCGTTAAACGTTACTCTTTAACTTGTTTTAACGACACACAGATAATAGGTGCAAACTTGCATCATAGAGAAGTGTTAGTTAAAAAAACCTAAGAGTAATTTATGACAGAGTTAAACCAGCCATTACACAAGCAAGCAAGCGAAGATCAACGCAAAGAGCTACACCAACTGCTTGATAGTCAAAATCAGACATTAACGCAGCTGAAATCGCTGATTGTTGAAGAGAAAGCGGCATTATCCAAACAAGATGCCGACAAACTGCTGGCGCTTTCCAAAGATAAAACCCAGTGCTTATTCAATATGAAAGCCACTGACGAAAAACTGGCAAGCCACCCACAGCACAATCTGCTCACCACCGATACTGAACTGGCACAACAGGTCTCACGAGCTAAAGCTATTCTCGCCGAGTGCAAAGACATCAACAGTCAGAATGCCAGCTTGATTGAGCTCAATATCGCCAGCCTCAATCGATTTGCCCAGGCATTACAAGCCAGCCGCAATGCCTCAAGCTTGACCTACAATGACAAAGGTAAAACTTCTACCATTTCAACGCTGGGCAATGACTTTTCAGCCTAATAAAACTTAGCAACAGCCTAGAGCGCTGCGCTGCTAGGACGCTTCGCGGCTAGAGGCTATAAAACCTTAGCGACAGCCTAGAGCGCTACGCTGCTAGGACGCTTCGCGGCTAGAGGCTATAAAATCTTAGCAGCGAAGCTGTCCCTAGAAGCACAGCGACCCTAGCAGGACGTAGTCCGCCCTAGAACCTAGAAGTCTGCCCTAGAACCTAGCAGGTGATTTATTGAGCTAGCATAGCTTGGCGTAAACTTTGTTGTACCGGAGTTTCACCTAACCAAATCTTAAGTAAAGCCTGACGAAATGCCTCTCCAGCAATATCTCCCTGAGCATTACCATTTTTGATACTGCTCACGCCCTTGCCTTTTTGGGTGACAAAAGTAAATTGATCACCGTCGACAATTTCATCTGCAAACAATTGGGTAAAATGTTCAATATCTTTGGCAATTGAGTGTGTGTCACTGTCGGTAGCAGCTTCAAAACCTTCAGTAATGGCATCACGCATTTTGTTTGAAGTGATCATCCCAGAAGTAATCGTTAGCTGGATCACCGCTATCGGCTGAGTAAGCACATCTTCTAGAGTGTGCACTTTTGTCGGCAGATATAAACTACCCACATATAAATCCATAAAAAACTTACTGCGTACACCAGCGCCATTCAATATCAATGGCTGCTCTGCTACTGTAATTTGCTCTGCTACATCAACATCTGCAATCATGCTAGCTTGCGCCAACAACGGCATCATTAACGATAAGCTCAATCCAATTGAAGCTAATAATTTCATATAAACTCTCTAAAAAACTGCAATATCAACGACTACACCATCAGCCGTTTAACCAACAACCGCAACTCAAGTCGGGTAATTTAACCGCGAACGCCTAATTTATATTGGCCATTCTGTAGAAACATCAATGCTTGCTTGTGCTTTGGCGAGATTAAAATTGGACCATCATCAAAAAATAAAAAGCACTTCCAATTACGCACAAACACATCCCAGCGAGTTTCAACAATTTGGTATTTTTCATAGCAAAAGTACACCACCGCATCATCAGGCCATTGAATATGCGCAATAATTGCTTCGGGCATCGCATTATCATTAGAATCCCATGCCGACTGCCAATGCTCCGTTGCCGCCCAAGCATCTTGCTTTATTGGCCAATCACCTTTTTCAAACAGCTCTGCACGACTGCTCTTATTGCTTATCCACTTATCCCACACTTCCATGGCACTTTTATCGGTCAATGGCTTAATCAAGGCCTTATCATCATCTGATACAGGCAAATCTTTATGGTTAAAAATCCACTTACGCTTATAAAGATCAAACGGAATATATGAATGTGACAAACAACTGCTCCTAGCAACAAAAAATGAAACGCAATTATAGCGCTAAAGCCGATCAGACTGCGATAGCGACAGGGATAAATGATGTGATGATTTGTTAAAATATTAATACTGAAGATAAAAAGATTAATTAAAGAAAAGTCTGAATCTAGGAAAAAAACGACTAAATGAAAATGAGGGTAAAAAGAATAGTTGCAAGAATTAACATAAATTATATGGTCTCCCCACAGGTGAGTTTGGTTGACTTTAACCAAAATTAACTAAATGTTATTTATCAACACCTTAAATCTATAATCACGTTTTTGACATTAACAAAAATTACTGTAAATTAGTCAAAATAGATTCCAGAGGCGGCACATAGGCGGCACAACTTTTGAGGCTAAGTGATTATGGATAAAGAATTTACTTTCAATAAACGCTGTTTTGAACAGCTATAAAGTGCCCTAAAACGCTATAGAATTGCCGATTTAGACCAAAGAGAGTCAGTAAAAGGCCTAATTTTAGAAGTTATGCCATCAGGCAAAAAGCATTTTCGCTTTAGAAGCAAGTACTTAGAAAAAGACGTTGCCGTCACTATTGGCCTCTTCCCCAATTTGACCATTGAGCAGGCACGAAAGCAGGCTAAATTAATCGCTGTAGACATAGCACAAGGTGTGAATCCCAACGAATCTAAACGACAAGCCAAAGTAGCGATAGCCCTTGAAGATGCCCTATCCTTATCTGTTCAACAATTATTTGACGCATACGTTGCTGAGTTCATCATCAAGATTAAGTCTGGTGAGCGCCGCCAAAAGTCATTGGATGATGTTCATTCCATTTGGAACAAACATATCAAACCACGCATTGGTCATTTAAGAGTTGAAAGCATTTCTAAAACGGATGCAGACAACTTCATTAAACTGATTATCACTAAAAACTCCGCTGCCATTAGAAACAAGTGCCTGACGTTGCTCAAGTCAATGTTCAGCGACCAACCTGTTAATCCATTTGTGCATATCAAAAAACTATCAGGCACAAAGCGAGAACGTATTTTAGCCGAGCATGAAGTTAAGCGATTACTAGAAGCATTAGAGTTAGAACTACCTATTTACCGTGATGTGGTGATGATGCTGCTATTAACAGGCCAGCGCAAAAGCTGCGTGTTTAGCATGGAGTGGCGCGAGATAGATCATCAACGTGGCATTTGGCTTATCCCTACCAACAAAATGAAAGTTAAAAAGCCCCATGCAGTACCACTCACTAAAGAAGCGATGGACATTCTTACCAGACGAAGCCAAGAAGCAGCTAAAGGTGAACGCTTTGTATTCCCGAGTGAGCGCAGTCAATCAGGCCACATTATCGAAAAGGCAGGTAAAGGTAGCTTTTGGCATCGCATTACAGAACGTGCAGAGCTTCGTGGCACTGAAAAAGGTGATAACATCACCATTCACGATTTAAGGCGAACTATCGCCAGCTGGAGCGTCATGCGAGGCGGTAACATTCAAACGACTAGTAAGCTGTTAGGTCATAGCGATATCAGCATCACTGCCAGTACCTATGCTCACTTAGATATTGAAAATGTTAGAGCTGAATTAGGAATTACTACCGCACAGCTTTTAGGGACTGTGCGGCAGGAGTCAAAAGTTGATAAATTGTTCAGGGAGTTTAAAGTTCTCTCAAAAGAGGAACAGCAGGCACTTAAACAGCAAATCAACAGCATCTGTTGACGCTGCTAATTCAAATCTATGAATACTTTTAACTCAAACGTAGTGGTTTACTATCATTTGCGAGTTAGATAGTAGAAACGACTATCCGAGTTAACCACATATTTTGAATCTAAAAATTCAACTATTTCAGCATCATGACTGAAGAATTTTACCAATGAAAAATCTCTGTTGGTGATGTATCCCGGTATATTATCTATGACAACTAGCTCAGGGGAATAATGGATAAGATCATCCATGATGTGCTTTCTGGTTTCAATCGCGATTACCTTCAAGCGCTGACACAGTTCGGCGCTACTATTACAAGATTGCTCTGCGTCTGTGTTGGCAATTGCCGGAATTGTCCAAAATGTTGGATAGCGAGATGCCCACTCAGCATCATTTCTTAACGCTAAAATAGGCCCGATAGAAACATAAGTACTGTATACGACTAAGCTGCTAAACGGTTTAAATTGTTGAAGCCGCTGCATCAGCCATTCAGTTTGATAGACTTGATATATCCCTATTTTTATAAACCATGACGATATAAATGTTACTAAAAGCAACGCCAAGACTTTTAGTTTGATTGGCGGATATTGTTCAACCATGGTCCAGCAACAAAAGAGCACTATCCAACTGTATAGCGGTAATAAGTGATAACTAAATCCCTTCCATTGGATCAGATAGATCGTAAGCGAGGAGAGCACAAGACTTAAGAAAATATTCGAGATTCGCTTATTGTGTTTATAAGAACCGATGGCTAGGACAATAAAACCGAGTAAAGGGATAAATTCGAACTGGCTTAAAATCACCATTGTGGTGTTTGCGTATGTGTAAGTCAATTTTGCCAACGGCAGCATTGTCGAAAAATATGCGGGATGAACTAATGTTACAAAGGCTACATAACATAAACCTACCAGCGCCATTGTCATATTGGCATAAGAGGTTATGGGGCGCAATGAGCGTTGTGAATTGATAAAAAAAGCGGTTATAAAAATAGGATAGATAATAAAGAATGGTTTGAGGCAAATTCCCATTGCAGCAAAAGCCGCTCTGCCGATAACCTTTTTTTCTTTCTCACGATCTTGCTGTGCAAGAAGACCGACTATCCAAGGTAAAAGTAGCACCACTAATAAGTGTTCTCGCTGAACAGCGTATGGAAGTCCGGTAATGACAACCGTAAAACCTATTCCTAATACCAGTAAGATATTTTTTAAGTCACTAAACTTTTGCGCTCTGTCCAGAATGCTCCAGCACCAAAATAGTGAACATCCAATAAACGTAGCAAACAGTGCATATTGTGCAGCGGTGTCACTTATTCCCATCACATCAGCAAGCCAAATAGCTGGCGCGGTGTAATAAAAATTTAGCGGCGGATTTACCTCTAAAATTTTGTCGTATAGAGATTGCCCCTCGAGCCACTTTCTTGTTGCGACTAAATACCAAGCAGAGTCATGGTTAATTATCTGTCCAAGATAAATCTTCAAAAAGGCCACGCATGGCAGGATTGATACCAATGCGCCGATTAGCACCTTTTGTGAGGGAATATCGGTTAATCGAAATACCCAAAATTTCAACATGAGAAATGTGGCTACTGGTGTGACGATAGCCACAAGGAACATAGCTTTAGTAAGCGACCATTCGAGGGCATGAGTTGAAAAAGAAACAATTAAGCTTGACAGTACCAACCCTAATAACGCGGTGACAAGAAAACGAGGTAAGTGGAAGTGGTGTTTAGGCTTTATCTCAAACGTGAAACGGGTATGTCCAACATAGGAAATGACTGTCGCGATAATGAACCCACTAAAATTCACAGATACTGCATCAAGCCCCAAAATTTTGGCACTCAACAGCGCAACAAACACATGGGTAATGGTTGACGCCACACCAATAGCAATAAATCGGAGATATGTTGTTATCATAATGGATTATTTTTTGTGAGAATGACGCCGAGTGTTAGCCCGAATGGCATTGAAAATTTTTTGCCTACCATGTGTTGTTCTAACGAAAATATTTCTCGTAAGAGTATATTCATCCATGGACTTGGTATTTCATCATCCGCTTTTTTTGAATTTAACAGCCACTTCCCGATGCGAAACAATATTGCGATCGGGAATAACAGCATATTAAAATGAAACACATGTTCCACCTTCAAACCAGCTTCTGAAGCTACCTTTAACAATACCTCTTCATTGTATCGTCGATGATGGTGATGTATTTCATCGTGCTTTGACCATAACCATGGATAGGCGGGGACGGTCACCAAAATATGGCCGTTGGCTGTAAGAAGATGACTTAACGCTTCGAGCGAGCGAGTGTCATCACTGATGTGCTCTAGTACGTCCAACATACAGATAAGATCAAAGCTTTCATCTTGAAAGGGCAAACAATCCGGCAAAGCTCCTACTTGAACATCAATTCCTGACTTAGCTTTGGCTGCTAAACGTGCGGGCTCATCATATTCAAAGGCTGAAAGCTGACCATAGCGTTTTAGTAGTGCTAAATTGCCACCAGTACCACAGCCTGCTTCGAGAACTTTTGCTTTAATAGGTAGCTCAATATATCTATTTATAAGAGCCGCAATGATCTTTCTTCGAGCAACAAACCACCAGTGTTCATCTTCAAGAGTCGCCATCCGTTCGAAAACTACGCGGTCCATTAGAACGTCCTATTGATTGAGCGAATGATATAAAGTGGACGTTGGCGTACTTCTTCATAGATACGACCTATGTATTCGCCCATGATCCCTAATGCAATCATATTGAGCGCACCAAACGTCAGAATCAGTAATACGGTTGAAGCGTAACCGGGAACATCTCGGCCAAAAATCAATGTGGTAAAAAAAATTATGAGCCCGTATATCATCGACAGAAATACCATGGTTAAGCCTAAATAAGTCCATATGCGCAAAGGCAATGTTGATGAGGTAAAAAGACCATCTAGGGCTAACTTAATGAGTTTCCAACAGGACCACTTACTTGAACCCGTATCGCGATTGGGTCTTGAAAATGTAACCTCTGATGTTTCATAGCCTACCCAGTTAAATATGCCTTTATTGAAGCGAGACCTTTCGCCAATTGTTAAAATTGACTCAACAACAACTCTATCTAACAGCCTAAAATCACCGACATTCTTGGGGATTGGATATTCCGTCATTGTGTTATAAATGTAATAGAATATCTTGGCGGAAGTCCGCTTAAAGAAGCTATCTTCCGATCTATCGATTCGTCGAGCATTCACTATCTTTGCACCAGCTTTCCATTTTTCAATCATCTCCGGAATTAATTCTGGCGGGTCTTGTAGATCAACATCCATGGGTATGACAGCCTCTCCTCTGGCACGTTGCATACCAGAAGCAAGCGCAGCTTCTTTACCAAAATTTCTAGATAAGTTAACGAGCGTTATAGGGAATAGGCTATCATCATGCATTATTGACTCAATAGTTCGTTCTGTATCATCACGACTTCCATCGTTGATAAAAACAATTTCGAAATTGCATAAACCTTTAAGTGCACAGGTCACACTCTGGCAGAATTGAGCTATCGACAGAGCTTCGTTGTAGACTGGTACAATAAGGGAAATACCATCAAATTTTTCGAATTCTTTCGAGGTTGGGGAAAGCTGAATCATCCGTTAATCCGTTAACATATTTTTTATCTTTTAGTTTGATTTATTTGTATAGCAAAGTAAATCAAAATTAATTTCAGAATGATATTTGATGCTAAAGAAAGAGCATGAGCGAATTCGTTATCCAAACCCTATCAATGGTTGTAATGGTCTAATGAAACTGTAGAGATTTATAGCTTAAAATAAGCAAAATCTTAAAGGCATTTATCATGATTAGAAAAACGAAAATCACTGTCAGCCCTCTTCAAAAATTAGAATATGCCAAGCTGATGGTCGAACAGGGTTACACGAACAAGCAAATTGAAGATATGTCAGGTGCGGGTAAAT
>NZ_JACJDU010000110.1:0-1430 GCF_014163715.1 Shewanella sp. SR44-4
TGACCTGTTTTTTTCAAAAGAGTGATTAAAGCATCGGTAATGATTTGCTGCCAGCGTTGAGAGAATGATGCATTATGACGTTGATCATATTTTAGTACCGTATGCTTATGGTTAAGCGTTTTAAGAGCTCTATTCATCGCGCTATAGCTCTTATATGATGCAACGGTATTGACATAACCAGGTGTGGCTTTTTCCATAGAATGCGCACCAATCGAGAAAAAAGATCCACTGTTCATTGCTGTTTGGTACTCACCGACAGTATGACTAAAGGGCCATACCGGAACTGCTGGTACAGGGTCCGCACCATGCGTAACACGATAATGCTCGATATTAGTAGATGCTTGGTGAACAAATCTCTCAGTAACAACCCTTGGCGCACCAAAGGTATATAACTTGGTGTCAATCCCTTTCTCACTTGCCCAAAGCGCTGTTAATTGCGCAATAGCCCCACCCAAACTATGACCCACAACATGTAAACAATGAGGTTTATGCAGTGCTACATAATCATTAAATTCAGACTGCATACTGCTAAAAGCTTTTTCAAATCCTGAGTGTACTTCAAGACTTTTAGGCCCAACTGTTATAGCAATATTGCCATTAGTTAACCAGTCAGCAAATGACGTAAAAACAGTGCCACGAACACTAATAATATGATGCTGTTTAAATTGTGGCGAGATCCCTTGTGCCGTTAATGCAAAGCCAGTACTGCGATTCAATAGTTGGTTAACTAAGCCACCACTAACGCCTTGGATCTGACTATTAGTTATTTTAAAATTTTTAATAAAATCAAGATGAAAGTCACTCTGAAAACTTTTATTTTTCCTAGTATCATATACTCTTGAGGCTATACTAGCTGCTGTGCTAGGTGAAATTGTGTTACTCATAATTCGACTTCCTTGCCGGTAAAACGATCCGTTAGTTTATTAAAATCACCATCTTCAACAATATATTCCTTGTCACCATCATAAACTAATACGGGAGTATAATCCTCACCCCAGCGGCAGATGCTTGAAGCCATATGATCAAGATGTTCGTTATTGGTATTGTTAAATTGAAAACTCACACGCTTATCGGTCAATTCACAATTCATAAAAGATAGCTTTTTAGAAAACTCTGGCACTTCCTCAATACCAATATGGTTAGCAGACCATATTGCTAGCAGCTCATTATCGTAAACTACAGTAATCTGTTGTGACACTCTGTCTTCAGAGAAAAGTCTATTAGGAATAGATGAACGAATGCTTTTTTGAGGAAAATGGAAATGACCCTTACTATCGGTAATAGCCACATCAAGATGATCTTTTTCATCAATATACATTAATGAACGCGTCACCTCTAAATTAGCCACTGGATTACCATTTTTGGTAATAACACCATTAACTTCTGAGCTTAAAAAGACTTCCTTTTTTTTAAACCAACCAAACATATCA
>NZ_JACJDU010000111.1:0-1428 GCF_014163715.1 Shewanella sp. SR44-4
TGACCTGTTTTTTTCAAAAGAGTGATTAAAGCATCGGTAATGATTTGCTGCCAGCGTTGAGAGAATGATGCATTATGACGTTGATCATATTTTAGTACCGTATGCTTATGGTTAAGCGTTTTAAGTGCTCTATTCATCGCACTATAGCTCTTATATGATGCAACGGTATTGACATAACCAGGTGTGGATTTTTCCATAGAATGCGCACCAATCGAGAAAAAAGACCCACTGTTCATTGCTGTTTGGTACTCACCGACAGTATGACTAAAGGGCCATACCGGAACTGCTGGTACAGGGTCCGCACCATGCGTGACACGATAATGCTCGATATTAGTAGAGGCTTGGTGAACAAATCTCTCAGTGACAACCCTTGGCGCACCAAAGGTATATAACTTGGTATCAATGCCTTTCTGGCTTGCCCAAAGCGCTGTTAATTGCGCAATAGCCCCACCCAAACTATGACCCACAACATGTAAGCAACGAGGATTATGCTGTGTTATATATTTTTCAAATGAAGGCTGCATACTGCTAAAGGCTTTTTCAAATCCTGAGTGTACTTCAATACTCTTAGGCCCAACTGCTGTGGCTACATTGCCATTAGTTAACCAGTCAGCAAATGACGTAAAAACAGTGCCACGAACACCAATAATATGATGCTGTTTAAATTTTCGAGATGTCCCTTGTGCCGTTAATGCAAAGCCAGTACTACGATTCAATAATTGATTAATTAAGCCTCCACTAACACCTTGTATTTGACTGTTAGTGATATCAAAGTTGTCGCTAAATTCAAGGTGAAATGAATCCTCGAAATTTTTAGAGTTCCTAATGTCATATACACGTGAAGCAACACTTGCTGCAATATTAGGTGAAAGTGCTTTACTCATAGTGGGAATATTCCTTTATTTCCGTTTTGTTAAATCATTCAAATCATAATTATTTACACGATATTTACTCTCTCCATCATAAAGCCAAATAGGCTTATAATCGGCCTGCCAGCGGCAGATACTTGAAGCTATATGATCAAGATATTCGTTATTCATATTTTTAAATTGGAAACTGACTCGTTTATCGGTTAATTCACAATTCATAAAAGTTAGCTTTTTAGAAAACTCTGGCACTTCCTCAATACCAATATGGTTGGCGGACCATATTAGACGGAGCTCATTATCGTGAACTACGGTAACCTCTTGCGAAACTCTGTCTTCAGAAAAAAGTCTATTAGGTATGGATGAGCGAATGCTTTTTTGAGGAAAATGGAAATGACCCTTGCTATCGGTAATAGCCACATCAATATGGTCTTTGCCATCAATATACATTAATGAACGCGTCACCTCTAAATTAGCCACTGGATTACCATTTTTGGTAATAACACCATTAACTTCTGAGCTTAAAAAGACTTCCTTTTTTTTAAACCAACCAAACATATCA
>NZ_JACJDU010000112.1:0-1420 GCF_014163715.1 Shewanella sp. SR44-4
CAATGCCGATCGTTTAAGGGCACTTGACCGATCTTGCAGATGAAAGATAATCCCTACCAGTATTCTGGTGGGGATTTTTTATGTTTGAGCAAGAGCTTGAATTAGTTCATGAGTCTGTTGAAGAAAGTGGGTCTTATGGTTCTGTAATGGAGGCTATTGATTCTGAGTGGATCGAACAATCACTCCTTTCAGCTAACAAGGCGAGTATCCGTAATCGCCGTCTGCCTGCGCAGCAGGCAGTCTGGCTAGTGCTTTGGATGGGATTAATACGTAACCAGTCCATCAAAGAAGTCTGTAGCTCGATGGATATAGCACTTCAATCTGGAGACTCCACCTGGTCTCGTGTAGCACCGAGTGTATTGACGGATTGCCGACGACGCTTAGGTGAAGCCCCAATGTCTTACTTATTTAAATCCACTATATCAGCCTGGCTTGAGCAAGCGTTAGGGGACCAAAATACACTAGGGCTTACCACTCTTGCCGTTGATGGAACGGTGTTTCGTTGCCAAGACTCTGAAGAAAATGCCAATGAGTTTGGTTTTATTTCAAAAACACACAAACCCTATCCTCAACTTCGATTAGTCAGCCTTATATCTACTGAAACCAGAATGGTATTAGGTGCTGCCTTTGATGGTTGTCACGTAGGAGAGATCACACTCGCACAGCGTTTAGTTCAAGATACACCTGATAACTCCTTAACCCTATTTGACCGTTGTTATTTCTCTGCTGACTTATTAGTCAATTGGCAAAGCTCTGGAGTACAGCGACATTGGCTGACACCCGTAAAGTCAAAAATGCGTTACGAGGTGGTCGAAGAGTTTGCGAATAATGATTTGCTCATTGATATGCCAGTCTCTCCCCAAGCGAGAAAGAAAAACCCCGAGCTTCCCGAAACATGGCGTGCCCGTTTTATTGCTTATCAAGAGCCAAAAGGTGAAATAAAAGGCTTCGTCACCTCATTGGTTGATCCCGTTAAGTATCCGCTGGACAAGCTACTTAATATCTACTGGCAACGCTGGGAAATAGAAGAAGGATACGGTGAACTTAAGCAAACCCAGCTACAAAGCAAGGTGACGTTACGAAGCAAATTTGTTGAAGGTGTTAAGCAAGAATTGTGGGGAGTGCTTATCGCTTATAATCTGGTTCGTTTAGAAATGACAGCGATAGCAAAGGAAGCTAAAGTTGCGCCAACCCGTATCAGTTTTACCGCGGCAATAAGCTTGATAGATACACAATTAAGGTGGCTTGCTTTATCACCAGATGGAAAGCTGCCAGCGAAACTTAAGCAAATGCGAGCCGATATAAAACACTTTATCCTTCCAGATAAAAGAAAGCACCGAACGTATCCACGCTCAGTGCTCTATATACCTAGCCGTTATCCACTTAAATATAAACAGTAATGCTTATCCGAATAGCATTA
>NZ_JACJDU010000113.1:0-1292 GCF_014163715.1 Shewanella sp. SR44-4
CCAAATTCTTTTAATGCTGACATCAATTGCTCTCCCTTGATATTTTTGTCACGTAAATCAATCACAAAGCTTTGTAAGTTTTGCAGTTCAGCCAATATTTTACTGACTTCTTTACTGAGTGGTGCTTGAGCTTCTTTTAACCCATGATAAGCCGCTTCTCTTGCACTGTCAGATGATGAGAAAAGTGCTATTTTTTCATCAAATACAGAGTGTAATTCTGCTTTGTATACTGTTAATTTTTCAACAATATCAGCAATAGTCACCTCTTTTTCACGGCTAAACTCCTGCTTAACGTCTTCTATACGCTCGAATACTTTTTCTAATCGCTCTTCATAGTCGTTAAAGTCATTCACTACTCGCCATAAATCAGCAACAGATTGTTGTGGGTAATCTGCTTCTTCAATCATGCCAAAAATCTCCATACGAATGGCATTTACGGCTAACATCGCAGGCTTAATGGCGGCTATCGCAAACACACCAATCACAGCATATAATTGATATTCTGACGTCATTCCAGGTACGTGGCCGGTGACAAAGTAAACAAGACCAGCATTGATAAGATGTGCAACGACGGCAATTATAGCGGCTTTAATCTTGATTTTTTTAACCCTGAATAAGTCATTGGTTAAATCAATACTGTCTGGCTTTTGAGGATGTGTCGCTCGTCTCTCTAGCATGGTTTGAGCATTACGGGCGATAAAGTAAGTGCTACCGATTAATAAGCTAATGGTAGAGACATACCAGAGATAAAGAGTGGCTGAAACCCAAACATGAAATTCAAATTCTGGGACGTCATATTGTTGAGCAAACCATTTAATCAACACGACCAGTAAAAAGGTCCCCACAATCCACCCTAACCACTCCCTGATTGTTTGAGTGTAAAATTCGCGTCTAATTTCGCCAAATATATCGTGCATAGTATTCCTTTACGTTATTGATGATGTTAATTTTGTCTAATTTTTGTACTCAATTAGGCGTCAGATATTATTGTACTACGTTTATTGATTAATGTTGGTACTAGACCACTAATCACCAAGACTATGAAATAACGCCAGTTAAGCAGCAAACGCTTTAATTGGAGGCGGTGTTGAATAAGTATTGAAGGACAACATAAGTCATAAAGGTGGGTAGTTTTTTGCGTAATAATAAAGGGTTATTATTCGCTGCTTCTTGATGCTGGTTAGTGTGCCACTATAGCCACGACAAAAACATAAGTAACAAAACAATAGAAAATGGTAACTTCATATACACCTATCAATAAGTTTATTTTTGTTAACGTTTAGAATGGCCTT
>NZ_JACJDU010000114.1:0-1222 GCF_014163715.1 Shewanella sp. SR44-4
CAGGGCCACCGCATGAGTGCTTAACTTTTAACCTAAGCACCAAAACCAGCCTTTAATACCGCCTCAAGCATCGATGTATTCATCATGCATCGCTTTTGTTTTCCAACGATGCTTATCTTCGTCGACTCAGCTCGTAACATATTCAAGCTCATATGACGCAGGCATGACAGATTTTCGGCCCCGTGAGCGTTGTATATTTGACATGCATCTTCGCTCATACTCACATCAAGCACCCAATGCATCGATTCTATACCCCAGTGCTCTCTCACGGCTCTTGCAGCTTGTTCAGCACTTAGCTCCTTAGAGCTGATGTAATAACGGTACTCAAGCTCGATTGGTTTTCCTTTTTCAAGGCGACAACTTTCAACCATAACGATATTTTTTAGCCCCTTCCACTTTGAAAAGTCACCGACTAAGTTTGTACTGTCAATAACATAGCACTGACGACACTCTGTTCGGCCATGACCCTGTTCAATTATGGATTTATCTGTATTGTTGGCTCGCTGGAAAGAGAAAGCTTTTACAATCGCTTCGCGGAGCTTGCCCTGATTACTTTTAACGGCAAGCAGATAGTCACCACCTTGTTCCACAATGGTTTTGGCTATCTTTGTTTGACAAGCCATCGCATCGATAGTCACTAAAGCCCCTTTGATATCTAACATTTTTATCAACTCAGGAATAGCGGTTATCTCATTGCTTTTTTGTTCGGTTTTAAGTTGGCCAAGTACTAATTTGTTTGAGGAAGCATAGGCACTAATCATGTGTATGGTGCTAGCCCTATCTTCACGATTGTATGACCCTCGAAGCGTTTTTCCATCGATAGCAATCACTTGACCTTCAGTAAGGGTATGTATCGATGACATCCAGTTGATAAAACATTGGTGAAACTGTTCGGGTTTAATGGTTGATATAATACGAGCAATTGTGTCATCTGCAGGGATACCATTCACGAATATGTCGTTTTTTTTAAACCACTCATGATGTCCAAGAATATATTCACGAATATCAAACCAACCTTTAGCACCGGCAATCACAGCACACAGCGAACCAAACAGAACCTCAAAAAGGCAATAGGTGACTTTCGCTCCTTGACGTTGGTCTGTTATGGTTTGAAAAGTCTCTTTGAAGTGGTCAATATGCATGGTGAGCTCCCGGAAAAAAGGAGTATAAGATCATAGCTAAATGTTAACGTCAAATAGTGTATTTAATTGACTGAAAAATG
>NZ_JACJDU010000115.1:0-1218 GCF_014163715.1 Shewanella sp. SR44-4
CACATCAAACAGCGCGTTTTCTCGAACTGTTAATTACATAATAAAGAGTCACATCTCACGTGTTCGGGCTTGTTCAACACTTGGGATAAGGACGCGGCTTCGCGCGGCCTATCCTTATTAGTTAGTTGCTGATACTCCGCAACTCATTAATAACACTACTTTATCCAACCCACCGTAAGAAAGCTAATGCAAAAGTGAGATAAAACATAAGGAAGTTTGAACGCTGAAAAATGGCGGCTGAACTTAAACACTTCCTGTGATTGATAACTGTTTTTACAAACACACCCGAGTTTGTAAATACTGCACTAAAAAGCACTTAAATTAATAGCAAACTAACGCTTAATATAACTGGAAAATACGAGCGCTTTACAGCGAGTAGTTTTCCAGTTGATGTTTTTGTTATAAGCCATTAATCCGATCCATTGAACACTTCGAAGTTTGATAAATATTTTTGAGGACCTCCACCAAACTGACCACTATTTGGTGGTTCATTATCTTTCTCGATGTTACGGATAAAAAGTAAAATGACTATAGCCCCAATGATTGGAAAAATAAGAACGATCAGTATTTGTAACACTTTTTGGACTTTCTCAAGAATGCTGCATTTTACTACTCTGTAAATGACATAGATATTGAAAACAAGTACCAATAATAATGACATTTCTAATAGCATTAGTCCCAGTTCCTCAATGGCTTATAACGCTACAATATGGGGCGCGCGCTGTTTGCGCGTCCCAGCCCAACTTGTTGGGCGAACATAATTGACTTGTTATATGCACACCAACTCCAATTCAGCATCACTTGGTTCAAATATCTCTAACCAGAGAGTAAAACCATTTTCGTCACTACACTCCAGATCAAATGCACTGTCGTAAACCTCAACGATTGTTGCAATGTCACCAACACGAGGAGATCTTGATCCAAAGCTACCTTCATTATATTTAAAGTTTTTATTCAAAGACTTAATTTTAACAACAGAGTACTGATTCATCAGAAGCCCAAGTGCATATAACGCCTCATTAAGAGGAAATTTATTGTTGGCTAAAATGTTGAACGCAGTGAAAACAGCCAACTGTAAATTTTCCTGCTTTAATGCCTTGTTGAACGAAGCCGCTCTGCGGCAGAAAAGATAAAAGCCCATCTTTCTCACCATCATAAATACTTACTAGACCCTGCCTACCTTGGCATTACCTAGGAGTATCACCATGGAAACTCATG
>NZ_JACJDU010000116.1:0-1216 GCF_014163715.1 Shewanella sp. SR44-4
AAGGTGCGTTATGTGATGAAACAGCGGAAGTGGTTAATACGCTGTAGCCAAAAGGCATGAGAGTTGGAAAGAGATTGCCCCATGCTCTTTCGTGATCAATACGCTCTCCGCACTATAGCGGGCATCTAACCTGACATTGCGCGACATACGGAACACGGTAAGCCTATATCGCTCCCTTTGGGAAAGCTGATTTGGCCGATAGTGATGTAGGTATAGGAGGTTGGAAAAAGCAAAAGCTGCATTGTAACGATGCAGATACAGACTTGTGTCTGGTCACGAAAGTGAGCCCACTTCCGACTGGTCTCCCGTTGCAAGATAATTTGAAGAACTTTATTCAAGGAGAAACGCAAATGATGATTTCAACAGAGATTAGTGCCTCTCCTGACAGCGCTCAATGGCAGTCCATAGACTGGAAATCTGTTGAACCGCATGTATTAAAGCTTCAGATGCGTATTGCAAAGGCAACACGAGAAGGGAAACACGGTAAAGCGAAAGCGTTGCAGTGGATACTGACTCACTCGCGTTCAGCAAAACTTCTTGCTGTTAAGCGTGTATCACAAAATAAAGGCAGTAAAACGCCTGGAATAGACGGTGTTATCTGGAATACAGATACCCGCCGCATGAAAGCAGTAAATCAATTGAGCAGGAAGGCATATCAAGCCAAACCACTCAAGCGTATCTATATCCCCAAAAAGAATGGCAAACTCAGACCTCTTGGTATCCCATGCATGATAGACAGAGCACAACAAGCGCTCCACCTTCTTGCATTAGAGCCTATATCGGAGACGCTTGCCGACCCTAACAGCTATGGATTTAGACCAAATCGTAGCACTGCTGACGCAGTCGATCAGTGCTTCAAATGTTTGGCTCTAAAGAAATCAGCACAATGGGTTCTTGAGGGAGATATCAAATCCTGCTTCGACAAAATCGGGCA
Source organism: Shewanella sp. SR44-4 (assembly GCF_014163715.1). Taxonomy (NCBI): domain Bacteria; kingdom Pseudomonadati; phylum Pseudomonadota; class Gammaproteobacteria; order Alteromonadales; family Shewanellaceae; genus Shewanella; species Shewanella sp. SR44-4. The sequence goes on from NZ_JACJDU010000116.1 coordinate 935, forward strand.
TCAATGGCTAATAGATAACATCGCCATCGATAAACGTATGCTGGAACAATGGTTAAAGTCTGGTTTTATGGACAAAGGGCTGTTTTATCGTACTGATGAGGGCACGCCACAAGGAGGGGTTATATCCCCAACCTTGATGCTAATGACTCTTGCTGGACTTGAGCAGCGTATAAAGTCTACAGCACTCAAAAAGGGTGCTAGAGCCAACTTTATTGGATACGCCGACGATTTCGTCGTCACCTGCGCTTCAAAGGAAGTGCTCGAGAACGATATCAAACCGTT
>NZ_JACJDU010000117.1:0-1195 GCF_014163715.1 Shewanella sp. SR44-4
TGTAATGGTCAAGTATTTCTGGAGAGATTTTAAGCCGCTTTTTTTAACTCATTATATTTTTGATGTGGCGTCTTATAATCTATTGCTGAATGTCTGCGTTTGTAATTGTAGAACTGGATATATTGCTCAACCACACTGACTACAGAACTGTGATTGATAAAGGCTAAATGGTTCAATCTTTCAGTCTTTAAACTCCTAAAGAATCGTTCCATCACGGCATTATCCCAACAATTTCCTCTACGACTCATACTTTGTTCAATGCCTAAGTGCTTTAGCTTTTCTCTGAACACGTTAGCAGAGTACTGGCAACCCTGGTCTGAGTGAAACATCAACTCCTGTGTATTTGGCCTCTGACGTTGTATCGCGTTATTTAATGCCGCTGTCGCTAACGCGGCATTGGGTTGGCTTGATAAGGCATACCCAACGATTTCTTTCGTTCCTAAATCAAGTACACAGGCTAAATAACTCCATCCTTGATGTGATTTTATGTAGGTAATGTCACCCACCCAATGAGTGTTATAAGTCGTAGGGTTAAACTGCCGTTTAAGCAAATTGGGTGCGTAAACATGTTCGTCACCAGTGTTAGGATAGTAATGCTTTTCTTTGGCCTAATCGCTTTTAATCCCAAATTTTTCATTACTGTAGCAATGGCGTAAACCCCGACTTTACACTCTAAATCTAATAAGTCGGCCTGTATTCGACGTTTGCCATACGTCGCATTTGAATCAGAGAAGGCTTGCTCTACAAATTGTATCAGAGTCTGTTTTTCAACGCTTTGTGGTATCGGTTTGTAATAAAAACTACTGCAACTGATCTCGAATACGCGGCACAACTCACTCATTCTAAAGCCTGGGTTTGCTTTCTTTACTTCGCGCATCATTTTAAGTTTTGATTGTCTCGAATGAAGAAAGCTGCAGCCTTTTTTAAGATATCATTATCCCTCATTGCTTGTTTTAGTTGGGCTTCTAGGAGTTGAATTCTTCGTTGGTCTTCAGTTAATGCTTTGGCATTTTCTGGTGTTTTACCGGCTAATTCAGCTTGGTACTGCACTTTCCATCGAGACACAGCAGATTTACCCGCACCTGACATATCTTCAATTTGCTTGTTCGTGTAACCCTGTTCGACCATCAGCTTGGCATATTCTAATTTTTGAAGAGGGCTGACAGTGATTTTCGTTTTTCTAATCATGATAAAT
>NZ_JACJDU010000118.1:0-1183 GCF_014163715.1 Shewanella sp. SR44-4
GGTCACGTTGACCATGGTAAAACAACTTTAACAGCAGCAATCTCTGCCGTTTTGTCTAAAACTTATGGTGGTGAAGTTAAAAACTTCGCTCAAATCGATAACGCTCCAGAAGAGCGTGAGCGCGGTATTACAATTAATACTTCTCACATCGAATATGACACACCAATTCGTCACTACGCACACGTAGATTGTCCAGGTCACGCGGATTATGTTAAAAACATGATTACCGGTGCTGCACAGATGGACGGCGCAATCTTAGTAGTTGCTGCTACAGACGGCCCAATGCCACAGACACGTGAGCACATCTTGCTTTCACGTCAAGTAGGCGTACCTTTCATCATCGTATTCATGAACAAATGTGACATGGTAGATGACGAAGAATTACTAGAATTAGTAGAAATGGAAGTGCGTGAGCTTCTTTCAGAATACGACTTCCCAGGTGATGATTTACCAGTAATTCAAGGTTCAGCTCTTAAGGCACTAGAAGGCCAGCCAGAGTGGGAAGCAAAAATTCTTGAGCTTGCAGAAGCACTAGATACTTATATTCCAGAACCAGCTCGTGACATCGATAAGCCATTCCTACTACCAATCGAAGATGTATTCTCGATTTCAGGTCGTGGTACAGTGGTAACAGGTCGTGTTGAACGTGGTATCGTTCGCGTATCAGACGAAGTTGAAATTGTTGGTGTTCGTCCAACAACTAAAACAACGTGTACTGGTGTAGAAATGTTCCGCAAGCTACTTGACGAAGGTCGTGCTGGCGAAAACTGTGGTGTGTTATTACGTGGTACTAAGCGTGATGACGTAGAACGTGGTCAAGTACTAGCTAAGCCTGGTTCAATTAACCCACACACAACTTTCGAATCAGAAGTTTACGTGTTGTCAAAAGAAGAAGGCGGACGTCATACTCCATTCTTCAAAGGCTACCGTCCACAATTCTTCTTCCGTACAACAGACGTAACAGGCACAATTGAGTTACCAGAAGGCGTAGAAATGGTTATGCCTGGTGATAACATCAAGATGGTCGTTACTCTGATTTACCCAATCGCGATGGACGACGGTTTACGTTTCGCTATCCGTGAAGGTGGCCGTACAGTTGGTGCAGGTGTTGTAGCTAAAATTATCGCGTAATAGCGAGTTTAGTGAACACTAAAAAAGGAAGCTTAGGCTTCCTTTTTTATTT
>NZ_JACJDU010000119.1:0-1122 GCF_014163715.1 Shewanella sp. SR44-4
TAATCCCCCCTAAAAATAGTAGATTTCAAAAGTAGAATTTTCTCGTAATATATACGCAGGGAGATTCTGCATGAAAACATCAAAATTTAGCGACAGCCAAATCCTAGCAATCCTTAAACAAGCCGAAGCTGGCACCCCAGTTCCGGGGCTTTGCCGTGAGCATGGCATGAGCTCTGCGACCTTCTACAAATGGCGCGCCAAATTCGGTGGCATGGACGCTTCTATGATGGCGCGATTGAAGGAGTTAGAGGCTGAGAATTCACGACTCAAAAAAATGTATGCCGAAGAGCGACTCAAAGCTGAAATACTCAAAGAGGCCATCGAAAAAAAGTGGTAAAGCCGTCGCGGCGGCGGGAGCTGGCGCAAAAGGCGGTGCAAGATAAAGCCATTTCGATCGCATTTGCGTGTGCCTTGTTTGGACTCAGTGAGAGCTGTTATCGCTATCAGGCAAAACTCAGTGATGAAAACGCTGCAATAGCCGACTGGTTACAGCAACTGACATCAACCCATCGGAGTTGGGGGTTTGGGCTATGTTATTACTTTTTACGTAACGTGAAACGCTACCGATGGAACCATAAGCGGGTGTATAGGATTTACCGAGAATTGGAGCTAAATCTACGAATTAAGCCGAGGAAACGCTTGAAGCGTGATAAACCGGACGCATTGGCGGTGCCAGAGGCAATCAATGAATGTTGGTCTATGGACTTTATGCACGACCAACTGGAAGATGGTCGCAGCATTAGGTTATTGAACGTGATTGATGATTACAACCGTGAAGGCTTGGCGATAGAGGTCGACTTCTCCTTACCTGCGGAGCGTGTGGTGAGAACATTGGATCAAATCATCGAATGGCGTGGAAAACCAAAACAGATACGCAGTGATAATGGTCCAGAGTATATAAGTGCGGTACTGGCTGCCTGGGCTGAAAAACACAATGTAGAACTGAAATTTATTCAGCCTGGCAATCCACAGCAGAATGCCTATGTAGAACGCTATAATCGGACTGTGCGATACGAATGGCTGAGCCAATATCTTTGGAATAGTATTGCCGAGGTACAGGAACATGCGACACAATGGCTATGGTTTTATAACAATGAAAGACCCAATACAGCAATTGGTGGT